>LCOP01000023.1 GCA_000996605.1 Parcubacteria group bacterium GW2011_GWA1_47_8 | reverse complement strand
CGAAAAACAAGTCGGAGTACGAACCATAATGAATTATGGTTCGTACGAGACGAAGTTTTGTAGCCAGAAATAAGGGTTTCAGGGAAGGGGGAAGATAGTTGATGGGTTCTAAGGGAGCGAGAGGCAAATAACGCACAGTCATGCATGCCAGAGATAGAAGTACCCCCGGACAAACAACGTGCCGGGGGTTTTATTTTCTACTTTTTGATTTTAGGTGTTCGTCCGACGAAAAAGTTATCCACTCCACGGTTTTTGATATATCCTGTGCGCATGGTATATTTTTATCAACCTAAGCTTATTTTTTAGAAGTTTAGGTGAGGGGTTTCAGCCAACTGGTTGAGACACATTTTAGTACAACTACACAAAACGGAAGGAGTACGTTATGATTCACCAACGTGCAAATCCGCAAAGTGGGCCGCAGAATTTTTCTGTGGCGACCAGACAACAAACGAAGAAAGGAGGTGGGGCTTCGGCCATCTCGCAGAGTAAGGGCTGACGGTCGGTCCGACAATGCTCTGTGTTCCCTTTGGTGCACCTTGGTGCAACCGTCCCCCACACTCTTGGCTCTTTACACTGGCGGGCGAGAATCCGCCGCACCCATCCGACCGGACAACTCTTCCAAAGTTGTCCGGTCTTCGCCTTTACATTTTTCATTTTCTGCGCTATACTTTCATTATTAATAGCAAGCACGACCCGAGGATAACCCTGCGCAACCCTATCACGACCGTTCTGCGCAGACCCAAAGGTCTTTTCCCCGCTTGCCCCACTTGCATAATTTGCAAGTACGGGTGAACGGGATTTTTTTAATTAATATGACTGAAACAGAAAAAATAGTAGAAGTCCCCTTGTCGCTTATGGCGACCTTGATGAAGGATGCAAAAAATCCTCCGGAAATCGATACCCTCGTAGAGGGACCGGTGCTCGGTATCGAAAAATCCTACGTCTATGTCGACCTCGGACAATTCGGCACCGGAGTTATTTACGGCCGCGAATTCATCAATGCCCGCGATGTTATCAAAAAGCTGAACGTCGGCGATATCGTCACGGCAAAAGTCGTCGAGAGAGAAAATGACGACGGCTACGTGGAGCTTTCCCTCAAAGAGGCGCGCCAAGCAATCATTTGGAGCGAAGCCGAAGAAGCGATCAAAACAAAGCAGGCCCTCGAACTTCTCGTCAAAGACGCCAACAAGGGCGGTCTCATCATTGACTGGCAGGGCATCCAAGGATTCCTTCCCGCATCGCAACTAAAAAGCGAGCACTACCCCCGTATTGAAGACGGCGACAAGGACAAGATTCTTGGTGAGCTGAAAAAGCTCATCGGCAAGCGCATCGCGGTCACGATTATTTCCGCATCTCCAAAAGAAGGCAAACTCATCTTCTCTGAAAAAGAGCAAGGGGTAAAAGAAAAGCGCGAAATCTCGGGCAAGTATTCGCTCGGTGATGAGCTCGACGGCTCCATTTCCGGGCTTGTCGACTTTGGCGTCTTTGTAAAACTCGAAGACGGCATCGAGGGGCTTGTGCACATTTCGGAGATTGGCTGGGGGCTCGTCGAAGACCCGCGCAAACTCTTTAAACTTCACGACAAGGTACGCGTAAAAGTTATCGACATCAAGGATGGCAAGATTTCGCTCTCGATCAAAGCGCTCAAAGACAATCCGTGGAAGGACGCGGAAAATCGCTACAGAAAAGGCGACCACGTCACCGGTGTGGTGATCAAATGGAACCACTACGGCGCGCTGGTGTCACTCGAAGAAGGTATCGCGGGACTCGTGCATGTTTCAGAATTCGGCTCCGAAGAGAAGCTCAAGAAAGTTCTAGAGCTTGGCCGAACCTACTCATTCACGATTACCCTCTTTGATCCCAAGGAACAAAAGATGACGCTCGCGTATTCAGTGAAGAAATAAACTTGTCATCCAATAATCGGCTAATCAAGTTTAATTAGAAATAAGGAAGCGGTCGCTTCCTTATTTCTAATTAAACTGATTTAAAATTTCTCCACAACAACGCACCTGGGCTCGCGTACGCGAGCCCAGGTGCATTGTAATTATTCGGTATTGTCAGGCATGCGATGTCCGACAAATCCCTATCCCGCATTCACCTCACCCGTCGCCCGCTCGCGACCATGTTCGAGAATGAGTACCAGCGCATCGGCACCCTTCTTCACTGTCTTCTTCATCGTCTCCTGTTCGGGTTTTTTAAACTCGCTCACAATGAAATCAAGAATGGCTTTTTCCCCTTTTGGCTTCTTTGATTTACCACTTGGAGTCACGGGACAGACCCCCACACGAAGACGCGTGAACATCGGGGTTTTGAGTGCCTTGATAATCGACTCAAGACCCTTGTGCCCACCCGAACTCCTGTTGAACGAGAGCTTCATGGTGCCAATCGGCAAATCGAGATCGTCATATACGACAATCGTGCGTTCCGCATCTTTTGCATTTTTTACCAAAGGCGCAACACTCTTGCCGGAGACATTCATAAAGTTGTCCGGCTCCACCAAAACGACTTTGTCTTTCCCCCACACGCCTTTTGACACGAGCGCTTTCAAGCTCTTGTCCGACGCCCACTCCGGAAAATCATTTTTCTTGCGAAATGTCTCGATGACCATGCGCCCCGCATTGTGTCGTGTCCCCGCATATTCCTCCCCCGGATTCCCCAACCCCACAATGATGTATTGCATATCGTGTATGGTACAATGAAGTTTACAAAACAGCAATTAAACTTCTTACGAATATGAACTTCAACCCCTTTAAAGAGTTATCCGACCTCGAGCACAGCAAAGATTATGTCCATCCTGCTATTGAGCAAGCACATAAAGTGGCCAAGGAAATGCTCTCTTCGAGTGCAATTGACCCTCATGATTTTATTGAGCTCTACGGCAGAGAAAATGTAGCGCGCGATCTCGCAAGTGTAGAAAAAAAAGAAAAAGGATTTTCTCAAAACGCACAAAAAATTTACGCGGAAGTACTTGAAGCGATACTGTATGATCAGATCGAACACGGTGAATGGTTCGGACCAAATGCTCGCACCGTTAAAACAGCACAATATGATGACTTTTACAATGGGAGCGATCTTATTCTCGAACTTGAAGAAGCAACGCGCGCACTTTCACACCTTTCGCTTTCAATAGATGTAACCTTTGGCACCACAACCGAAGAAAAGAAATTTGCCGCAATCAAGCAAAATATCGATAATGAAACCCTGGGAAAAGTAAAATACTTCCATTCCCAGCGCGGTGGATTTCGTGGGGAACTCTCAAAAGTGCCCCAAGTTGTGATCGGTATCGAAAAAGATACAATCATCAAGCTCGCCGGACTGTGGGCTGACGAACACGGCCGCAGGGAAAACGGAGGTGCAACACTTAATATCCATCCGGTACAACGCGTCATATTAACAGAGGTGCTCCTCGAACTCCGTACTTTCAGACGCTATGCTGAAGAAACAAGGAAAGAATCTCTCGTCCCCATTTATGAAAAAGACATCAACATCGTTGAAGAAATTCTGCGAGAAAAAGGACCGACAAATATGAGAGAATTTCGTGACGACAAAGTTTTTAGCGCTATCAAAACTTCACTTGAGGTATTCAAAAAGAAATAATCATGCGTGTACTTATTTATTAGTACATGATATAAATACATTAAGAAAGCTCTTTGATGTTTTCATAAAAAGAAGGTTCCAGCTATTTCATCAACAGGGAAGAAAACCTATGTACGATCGTCGTTTGGTTCATCAGAGCAACTTGGCGCGCCAAAGCGCTATCACAAAAGCTCTTCAGAGCGGACGCCTTTCGGTCGGAAATACAGACCTTGCGGCATCCCTCTATCCATTCTGGGAAGAATTCGTTTTTGACGTCTATCTGCATTTGAAGAAATCTGTGAACGAGCACGCAGACTTCTCTAGGCTTGCGCACGAAGCACAAGTCGAATTGCACAAAGACCACCCCCTGCTAAATTTCAATTACTTTTTGCAACAATTCCAAGAAACATGTCTTCGTTTCAAGAATGCCAAATGCAGTTAAAAACAAATGGAATCCTCTGCATACGATCTCTCTGCGCGAGAAGGACACCATTCCTTCCCGCGCTTTTTTGTTACAGATTCGTTACAAAAAAATCACACCACGCATTCCGCCCTTGCAGCAAGCCCTTCATTGTTTTATTATGGATACACCTCTTATGAACGAAGGCTCTCGCATCATCAAACAAGAACCGATTGAAAAAAAGTGTACTTCTTTTCGTGAGGAAGCATGGGAAACACTCCGCTTCGTTCTCGTTGCCCTCATCATCGTCATTCCTATTCGTCTCTTCATCGCTCAACCGTTCATCGTCTCGGGAGCATCCATGGATCCAACCTTTGCGAACGGACAATACCTCATCATTGACGAACTCTCGTATCGTTTCGTAAGTCCTGTACGCGGGGATGTTATTGTGTTCAAACCTCCCCAAGACACTTCCAAATATTACATCAAGCGCATTGTGGGGCTTCCTTACGAAACGGTAATAATCAATACTGAAGGACATGTTTCCATCAAGAATGCGCGTGGAGAGACAACTCAACTAGAGGAACCGTATGTTAAATTCCCCCAAGCGGGAAAAAGCGAGCATGTACTGGGGGCGGGAGAATATTTTGTCATGGGTGACAATCGCTCTGGAAGTTCTGACTCACGCGTGTGGGGACCCGTACCGGAAAAACTCATTACCGGAAAAGCATTTTTGCGCCTTACCCCGCTTTCGAGTATTGGTATCTCCCCCGGACAATTTAGGCAGTCAGACAACGAGTAATAGTTAGCTAACGAACAAATTTTATGCCAAACGAAAAATCCGAAAAAGCAAAGAAGGTCCACGCTGAAGATATCGCAAGCCCCAAAGGAATGCGCGACCTTATGGATAAGGAGTACCATGAGTACCAAGGGTTTTTTGAAAAAGCGTCCGAGATTGCCATCTACTACGGATTCCGCCCCATCGAAACACCAATCCTCGAACGTGAAGCGGTGTTTACCTCGAGCTTGGGCATTGGCACGGACATTCGCGATAAAGAAATGTACTCGCTCAAGACGAAAGGCAGCGACCACCTCGTTATGCGCCCCGAAGGCACTGCGGCTATTATGCGCGCCTATATCGAACACGGCATGCAGGCGCTCCCCCAGCCGGTCATGCTCTACTACTATGGTCCGTTCTTTCGCCACGAGAACCCCCAGCGCGGACGCTTGCGCGAATTACATCAGTTCGGTCTCGAGATTCTCGGCACACCAAAAAGCATCGCGGATGCGCTCGTTATCCGCTCGCTCACCCTCATCCTCGAAGAAGCCGGGTTTAAAAATCTTTCGGTGGAACTGAACAGCATCGGCGACAAAGAGTGTCGTGGCGGGTACATCAAAGAGCTCACCTCTTATTATAAAAAACATATCGAGAAACTTTGTCTGCACTGCAAAGAGCGCATCAAAACCAATCCCTTACGCCTGCTCGACTGCAAGGATATACGATGTCAAGAAATGAAGAAAAATGCCCCCACGCCAATTGAATCCCTCTGCAATGACTGCCGCCACCACTTCAAAGAAGTCATTGAGTACCTTGAGGCGATGGGGACTCCATACCGCATCAACAACTATCTCGTCCGCGGACTCGACTACTATACGCGCACGGTGTTTGAAATCATCGACACGAGTGAGATTGTAGAGGGAGGACTGGAGCCTCTCGCACTCGCCTCGGGAGGACGTTTTGACTACCTCTCCAAGGCGCTCGGTTCTAAAAAGGATATTGCGGGGATAGGTGGTGCCATCGGCGTCGACCGCGTGATTATGTCACCCTCGCACAAGCCGCTCGATCCGCGCATCATCAAGAAACCGAAGATATATTTCATCCAGCTTGGATTTGAAGCAAAGCTGAAGAGCCTCACTGTTATCGAAATCCTCCGCAAAGCGCGCGTGCCCATCGCACAGTCGATTTCCAAAGATGGTCTCGGACAACAGCTCGCCATCGCAGAGCGGACAGGAGTTCCCTTTACAATTATTTTCGGTCAAAAAGAAGCACTCGAAAACACAGTCATCGTCCGCAACATGGAAACCCGCTCGCAAGAAACCGTGAAGATCTCCGCACTCCCCGATTTCGTGAAGCATCTGAAAGACGAACTTCGGTAACTGTATAGACAAAAAATATCATGAAATTTTCATTTGATGCAGCAAAATACAGAAACGAACTTGCTGGGCAACTAGAGGAAATACGCACAGCAGACAAAGAAGCAGCTAGGCAAACGCTTGGGGAAGAGCGTAAAACGCTCAAATATAGAGTTTCTGAAGATATAAAAAAAGTTACTCAAAAACTCAGAGATAAAGAACAAGGACAAAGAGAATCAGCAGGAATATTCAGTCAGGAGAAAATAGTAACCGAGGAGCTACGACTAGAGGGTTCTGACGGAGTTGAGCACCTACTTGAAATTCAAACAATCGATATTTCTGACCAAATACCCGATGAAGTAAAATTGATTTACGATGTTTATCGACTCATGTTTCTAGATTACCATCTAGAAAACTTGGATATTGGACCTAGGTTACTAGAGGGATTTCCTAGGGAAAAAGAAGACGGGTTCTACGAAAGAGTTGGCGAGAATATTAGCAATGGGTCCTACGATAGTATTTTGGAGGATTATTTGATTACAAAAATAAATGATGGGAGTTTAAGAGTACTAAAGGAGGCCAACCCCCCGCAAAAGAATGATCAAGCTCAACTGTTAAAAAACATACACAAGCAAAGGGAAGAAGTAGCGACAATGGTCAAAACAATCTACGAAAAATTCAATGAGTTTTTAAACTCTATTACTCATGGTGCGATTTCCGACAAAAGTTATTTTACTCATGTTGTTGGCGCTTTTGAAAATGGTTATACAGTCAATCTCAGAAGTGACCATCCGGAAAAACACGCGAATCTACGAAGACGTTACCCTCATAAATCCCAAGAAGGTAAGCCCACAGAGGAGAAAATTAGTGTACATAACGCAGAATCAGATTATCTTTGGGTTAATGCTGGGGGCACAGCCTACAATGGATTATTCAAACCAACACTTCTCATAAATTCTCGAGACGAAAGATTTAGAAAAGAAATTAAAGATTTTGGTTTTAATGCTGATTCATTAGGGTGGGAACAGTTTAATGAAGAATTACTTCTTCAAAAACAATCCGACGGATTACAAATGCAAGCAGATAGGCCTATTATGGATAGTAAAATAGAAGTCGCTCTTCGAATTGCCAGCGAAATTTCCACCTCCGGGGGTCGCGGGATTAGAATAGATTTTAAAAAAGAAATACCCTGGGTACTCGTAGCCAATCAAATAGTAGATCCATACCATGGGAGACTTACTAAGGTGACCGAGAAGAAGCACGCCAACGATGATACGATAGTAGACAAACCAGAGTCACAGTAAATTTTTCTCCTACCCTCCCAAAATACCTATCCCAAAAATCCCCCAGTCCGGGCACAATGTATCCTTTTTTATCGAGCTTAAAATTAGATTTTTAACAATGAAAGCCCGTGGACTTTTTTGAAATCGCGAAGGTTGTGCGTAATAAGCGGAGTGTCGGTAAAGAGTGCCGTGGCTGCAATTGCGGCGTCGGGGAATTTTAGTTTTGTTTCGCGGCGAATTTTTGCGGCAATTTTTGCGATGGAGCGATCAAAGGAAATGGAAGTAAAATTTTCTTCAAGGAAAAACTCTGTGGCGAGACGTTCTTCCTTTGTCCACAAAGAAAATGATAGTACTTCTGCTTCGACGACTGTCGGAAGCAAAAGAATTTTTCTCTCTCGGCGAAACTGCGACAAAGTTTCAATTACTTCTTGTTCCCCAACCAAATACGCGATTATAATATTCGCATCAATGGTCATAATTATTTATGCGACTTGCGATCCCATTCTTGACTGACAGTTTTTAGATGGCCTTCAAGAGATTTGCGCTTGTGAGACAAAATCCCCGCTGCTTTTGTCCAGCTTTTAGGAAGAGGGTGCTTGATCTTCGGTAAATCAAGCAATGTAATTATTTTTGATTGTCTGTCGATAGTATCCATACTTTTCAGTATACCAACAACTTGGCACTTGTCAACACAAATTGCGGCGCCATAAGGATAGCCTGCCAAAAAAACTTGCATCCAAAATCCATTTATGATAGTATTCTTTTTATGTCAATAAACGCAGAAGTAAAGAAAAACAACAACGAAAACGCGATTAGTCTCGTGCGCCGCTTCACCAAGCGCGTGCAGAGCTCGGGCGTTATTCCCCGCGTCCGCTCGATCCGCTACAACCAGCGCAAACCTTCGCATTACAAAGCCAAGAAAAGCGCCCTTGTCGTTCTCGGCAAGCGAAAGGAGTACGCGATACTGGAGAAACTCGGCAAACTCCCCGAGAAAAAGCAAAGAGGTCGCCCAAGGGCTAGTTAGTAGTTGGTAGGTTTTAGTTTTTAGGAAATACAATACCTATAACACCTTCCCTGATGTCGCACCACAAGAGTACTTCTTCTTTTCTAATTCCCTGCGGTCATAAGAAAACAATGTCGCTCTCCATCACGAACACGACAAAAGGCAAGCTTCCCCGCTTGCCTTTTGCTCAAATTGCGGAAGCCGTGCTCGGTCCCGCGTACGAATGCTCTCTCGTGGTCGTGAACTCGCGCAAATCGCGCGATCTCAATCGCACCTATCGGGGCAAAGACAATCCGACCAACATCCTCTCCTTCCCGCTCGACAAACAGGAAGGAGAAATCTTCCTTGACCTCAAAAAGGCGCGTGCGGACAGTGCGCAATTTGGCCGTTCATGTCGAAACTTCATCGCATTTCTTTTTATTCACGCATTATTTCATTTGAAAGGTTTCGCACATGGTAGTACAATGGAGAAGAACGAAGCAAAGGTTCGCCGGCGCTTCTCTATTTAACTCACCCATGCGCACCCCCATCAAACATATCGCCACCGGCATCGACGTCGGCACGCACGCCACACGCGTCGTCATCATGGAACATTCACGCGGCGAAGCACCGCGTATCATGGGGACAGGAGTCTCCGAAACGCGTGGCCTCCGTGCCGGCTACATCATAAAAAAATCCGATGCCGTGCAAAGCATCGAGGCGGCAATTGAACACGCGGAAAAAACAGCGGGCATCAAAATCAAAAACGCTATCGTCTCAATCGGCGGAGTCAGCCTCGAATCCGCGATTACGCATGGCGTTACGATATCCTCGCGCGCAACCGAAGAGATTGGTGATCAGGACATAAAAAAGGTGAACGACGAGGCAGAGAAAAACCTCACCCACCTCGTCAACCGGCGCGTCATTTATCACATGCCCGTTCGTTACAAACTCGACGGCAAAGAAGTACTCGGAGACCCACACGGAATGATCGGGAGTAAGCTTGAGGTAAAAACATTTTTCGTCACCTGCCTTGAACAACACCTAAATGACCTCGTAGAAATCGTCGAGAGCTTGGGTATTGAAGTGGACAAAGTGGTACCTTCCTCCATTGCCGCAGGGCGTATTGCACTCAATAAAAAACAACGTTCCGTCGGGTGCGCGCTCGTCAATGTCGGCGCCGAAACCGTTTCAATATCCGTTTTTGAAAATGATGTTCCTATCTCGCTCCAAGTATTCCCGATTGGTTCGACCGACATCACGAATGACATCGCACTTGGACTCAAAATCCCTCTCGAAGAAGCGGAGAAAATAAAAATAAGCGGCGGAGGCGGCACGTATCCAAAAAAGAAACTCGAGGAAATCATCGAGGCGCGCCTTTGTGACATCTTCGAGCTCGTCGAATCACATTTGAAAAAGGTGGGACGGAGCGGACTTCTCCCCGCAGGAATTGTCCTGACGGGAGGTGGTGCTGGTATTACCACCATTGAAGACCTTGCAAAAGCAGTCCTCAAACTCCCTTCTTCCCTCGCACATCCGGCCATGCTTCACGGCGGGAAAAACCCGGTCAAGGATTCCTCCTCGCGCTCTATGCGCTCGAGAAACCAACTGAACCGAGAGAACCACTCTTTGGCGGCTTTTGGGAGGGGTTTAAAAATGCATTGAAGCCGTTTTTGCCGTAAGAAAGGTGATGGAGTGCAAGGATTACCCCATTTTCCTTCGGCAAATGGGGTTTCTTGCGTCCCTTTTGTACGTCTGTTCTCTCTGTTCCCCCTGTTCTCCCCCCTATTTGTATTCCCCCCTTTCTTCTGGTATTCTAGGAGTATTATCCTAAAGATTATCAATATTAATACAGACCAGAAAGTCATGCCAAAAGTACAACCGGAAGTAGAAGCATTCGCACGCATTAAAGTTATCGGCGTCGGTGGATCGGGGAAAAATGCCGTAAACCATATGGTAAGTTCCAAGGTGAAAGGTGTTGAATTCATCGTCATGAACACTGACGCGCAAGACCTCCATAATTCGCTCGCACAAAAAAAAATCCATATCGGCAAAAATCTCACGCGCGGACTCGGCACAGGAATGAACCCCGAGATTGGACGTAAAGCGGCAGAAGAAACCAAAGAAGAGATCCAGGGCGTAATCAAGGGAGCCGACATGGTGTTCATCGCCTGCGGCATGGGCGGTGGCACAGGAACCGGCGCCGCACCGGTGGTCGCCGCAATCGCCAAAGAACAGGGTGCGCTCACCCTCGGCGTCGTCACGAGACCATTTTCATTTGAAGGCACGCACCGCGGGCGTATCGCCGAGCAAGGACTCGAGGAACTCCGCAAGCAGGTTGACGCACTCATTGTTGTTCCCAACGACCGCATCCTCTCCGTCGCCAACAAAGACACGACATTCAAATCAGCATTCACTATGTGCGACGAAGTCCTCCGCCAAGCCGTCGAGGGTATCTCCGACCTCATCACGACGCCGGGCATCATCAATGTCGACTTTGCCGACATCAAAGCGGTGCTCTCGAATGCAGGTTCAGCACTTCTCGGTATCGGTTCTTCCAGCTCGGAAAATCGCGCCCAAGAGGCGGCACTCATGGCGATTAACTCTCCCCTGCTTGATCTTTCTGTTTCTGGTGCGAAAGGCGTCCTCTTTGCGATTGCCGGCGGTGAAGACATCCGCATGCACGAGATCCAAGAAGCGGCAAAAATCATTACTGAATCCATCGACCCCGAGGCGCGCGTTATCTTCGGCGCCATTCGCGACGAGAAACTCAAGAAAAACGAAATGAAGATTACGGTGATCGCATCCGGATTCCCCGAGGGTATCGAGAAACGCAATCTCTTCTCCGGCGGAGCAAAAGTCCCCACCGTCGCCCAAAGCCACCTCCCCGAAGTACACGAAAAGCACGAGATCCACAACAGCTTGATGAACGGACCGGAAGCAAAAAAAGCAGGAGCAAACGCACACACTACGGCAAAACCCGAAAAGGAACCGGTAGCGGTCATCGACCTCGACAATGAGATGGAAGAAGACTGGAGCGCCGTACCCGCATTTCTCCGTCGCCCTAAAAAAAGTTAGGTGTCAGGTTTTAGGGTGTTAAGGGGATGTATTTCCTAAAACCTTGAGCCCAAAGCTTCTCATCTTGATATTGAACCAATCTACAATCATTAACCCTATGCCTATTCAATACGACCTCATCATCATCGGTGGAGGACCGGCGGGAACCGCGGCGGGTGTTTATGCCGCGCGTAAACGCCTGAAGACACTCCTCATCGCAAAAGAGTTCGTCGGACAGTCCGCAGTATCCGAGGACATACAAAACTGGATTGGTACCATTTCTATTTCCGGCGCAGACCTTTCCTCGTCACTCAAAAAACACGTCGAGGCATACGCGGACGATGTGCTTGAGATGCGTGAGGAGCGCGTAGAAAAACTCGAACCGCAAAATGGCGCTTTTGTTGTGATTACAAAAAAAGCTTCTTACACAACCCGCGCCGTGCTCATCGCGACCGGAAGCCACCCACGCAAGCTTGAGGCAAAAGGCGCGGATGTATTTGAACACAAAGGCCTCACTTATTGTGCATCCTGCGACGGACCGCTCTTTGCAGGTCAAGACCTCGCAGTCATCGGAGGTGGCAATGCGGCATTTGAAACTTCGTCTCAACTCCTTGCCTACGCAAAGAGCGTTACCTTGATCCACCGAAGTGCCGATTTCAATCGTGCTGACAAAATTACCGTCGATAAAGTCCTTTCGCATCCCAACATGCGCGCAGTTAAAAATGTAGAGATTGCCGAGGTGAAGGGCGAGAAATTTGTAACGAGCATCGTGTATCGCGACAAAGCAACAGGTACGACAACCGAGCTCCCTATCGGCGGCATTTTCATAGAGATTGGACAACTTCCTAACACCGAATTCTCGAAAGGTATTGTTGCGATGAATGAACACAATCATGTCATCATCGATGCGCGTACGCAGAAAACCAGCGTCCCTGGTATTTGGGCCGCAGGCGACTGCACCGACGTCCTCTACCACCAAAACAACATCGCGGTCGGCGACGCCGTCCGCGCGCTCGAGGACATTTATTTGGCAATCAAGGCGAAATAAGGAAATATTTAGGTAGCTAAACAGTAAATGGTAAAAAACTTCCGCAATATAGTTGCGGAAGTTTTTTACTTGGTGGGCAATAAGGAACTCGGCCGAGTGCCACGAATCACTAAATATTTTCTTTCGCTACGCTTGTAAAATATGAAGTGTTCACGACCCCGCCTCGGCGACAAGCACTCGCTCCGCTCATCTTGTATACCACCCGCTAAAGGGACTTCCAATCTCTAATCGTTTCACTCAAGAGATTTAGATCGCTCCGACCTTCGAGTCCCTTATCTGGCTACAAAACTTCGTCTCGTACGAACCATAATTCATTATGGTTCGTACTCCGACTTGTTTTTCGCCTAAAAATAATGGTTTCAGAGGCGGGTACCACGAGATAGTGGATGGGTTCTTATCCACCACACAAACAAAAAGGTCCCAATGCTCCGCATTGTTGCCTAATGTTTGTGGGCGATAGGGTCTCGGTCACGAGTTACTAGGTGTTCTCGGGTGAGTACACCCTGCGAACGCCAAGTACTCGCGACCCCCGCCTCACTGTCGCTTCGCGACATGTTCCGGCTTTCGATTCCCCGCGCAAGCAAAGCAGTTTGCTTGCTCATCTCCCACAAAATAAAAACGCCTTCAGGCGTTAATTATTTTGTGGGCGATGGGGGAATCGAACCTCCGACCTCTACAATGTCAATGTAGCGCTCTAACCAGCTGAGCTAACCGCCCGTTATTTAATTTTCAACATTTTCTAAAACTCTCAATACCGAATAGACTGCTTGGTCAAGACAGCTAATCACCCATATGTTATTTTCAATACACCCCTAGCTCTATCCGTATTTTTACTTTCAACCTTGCGGAGATGGTGAGATTCGAACTCACGGTACGGTTTCCCGCACGGCGGTTTTCGAAACCGCTGCCTTCAACCACTCAGCCACATCTCCAATATATTCCAAATTGTCGCTCCTCGTCGTCGTCGGAGACTGTGGCTTCGTGTTTGCCACTTCGTACTGTCGCACTCAGATGAAATATGGAACAGTCCATATTTCATCCACTCAGCCACATCTCCAATATATTTCACACAAGTAACGCTTTGTATCCTAGCATTTTTTTGCATTTTTGACAAAAATTGATATACTCAATCGAGCGAGGAATAACGAGCACACGCTTGTTATTCCTCGTGAGAGCCAAGTATATATTGTACCAATTTATATATACTGGGCAAGTTATTTTGGCCCCATCGTCTAACGGTTAGGACATGGGCTTTTCAAGCCCAGAATCGGGGTTCGATTCCCCGTGGGGTCACATTCAGAAACTTCGGCAGAAGTAAGCGAAAAATCCGCGCGCGCCGAAGGCGCGTGATATGGCGAAAAAATGGAATCCGTCTTTTGGGCTCGGGCGAAATCCGAGGGCGGGCAAAATGAGATTGAAATAGTTTTGTCTTTTAACGCGGGGTTCGTTCCGAAAGAACGAAGAAAATCTCTCACCTCGTGGAGATTTTCGCTGGTTGCCAGAAACCCCGCGTGTTTTGAATCCAAAATCCATTTCCGCAGGGGTTCGACCCAATTCTTTCTCTCGGCTCGGACAGATGAAGATTTTGCTTGAAGCGAGATTTTTTGACGCATCAAACCATCTTTTTTCACCAAATATATTTCGCGTTCAATATCTTTGTTTAAATATAAATCAACAAGAGCGTCAAGCTTCGCTTCAAGCGTTTTCAGATCTTCTTTCATCTGTCCGAGCCTACTTCCTGAAGCGTTGGTTTCCTTTTGCTCAAACTCTGTAACCCGTTTGAGCATATAATCTGCCCACGCTTCGGGAAGCGATACTGATTGAAGCTGTTCTTTGATTTGGAGAGCGAGCGCATCTTCTTGCAAATATCCTTGAGTACATTTTCCTTTCTTTTTCGTACAGCGATAATATCTATATCGTCCACCCATTTTTCCAGTACACCATTGAGCAGTTATCATCGAACTACATTCCCCACAACGAAAAAGTCCAGTGAAAGGAAAATTATGGGATATTTTGCTATGTCTTTTGTGCGCTTGCTTCTCCAATGCTTTCTGCACAGCTTCAAATAGTGTCGGAGAAAGAATTGGCGCAAAGCTTCCGGGAAAATATTCGTCATAATGTTTGGTAAATCCGAGATACGCACGATTACTGACCTTCACCTAACTCCTTTGCATGTGATATAATGGAATGATGAAAACATCACACCACCCGCCGTCCCGCGCGCTTTCTCAAGATGCCCTTGAGA
>LCOP01000022.1:8867-29561 GCA_000996605.1 Parcubacteria group bacterium GW2011_GWA1_47_8 | reverse complement strand
TACTGACCTTCACCTAACTCCTTTGCATGTGATATAATGGAATGATGAAAACATCACACCACCCGCCGTCCCGCGCGCTTTCTCAAGATGCCCTTGAGAAGCGGCGGAAGAAAGCGGCACAATATTTTAATACAAACAAAAGCGTCATATGGATAGCGAACAAGTTCGGCGTGACGAGGACGGCCGTATATCAATGGAAAAAAGAGTGGGAGAGAGAAGGGGTAAAAGGTCTCAAGAAAGGCGTGTACGGGAGGGTATCGAAACTGACTCCAGAGCAAGAGAAGGAGGTGCGGAAAGACATACTGAATGGGGCAAAGAAGTGCGGGTATGATACCGACTTCTGGACGATTAAAAGAATTGCCGATCATATCAAAAAGAAAACAAGCGTGACGTACGAAGACCGGTCACTGTGGCATACGCTCAAGCGCTTCGGTTTTTCATGTCAAAAGCCGAATAGAAGGTCGCGGGAGCGAGATGAAAAAGCGATAGCGACATGGCTTTCCACCACGTGGCCCGCCATTAAAAAAGGGGCTTAAAAAGTCAAGCAACCTTTGCATTCTTTGACGAAGCAGGGGTAAGCGACAAACCGTTTGTTACCACCACATGGGGGAAACGGGGAGAAACGCCGCGCATAGCTTCCGCAGGGGGATGGAAGACGTGCTCACTTTTGGGGATGATCCTGTTTACTCCGCATCAAAAACAAACCGATAATTATGTCTGGATCAGGAAATCATCCGTGAAAAAAGAGGATATCCTTGCCGTACTCTCGGATATCAAAAGGAAGCAAGGGGAAGACAATGCTACACTCATTCTTCTGTGGGACGGACTCGCCGCGCACAAAGCGAAGGTGGTTCAAGCATTTGTCGTCGCAAACAGAAATTGGCTTACCGTGCATCGATTTCCCGCATACGCACCAGAGCTGAACCCACAAGAATACCAGTGGTCATCTCTCAAGAGAAAAGACCTGGGGAATTATTGTCCGGAGACGATGGATGATCTGGAGAGAAGAGCGAGAAACGGGATACGACGAATGCGGAAAGACGGGGCTCTCCTCAAAGGGTTCCTCAAGAAATCCGGATTGTGGAGTGCAAAGGAGTTGGGTGAAGGTCAGTAATTCTAACATTTGCGCGAACTTTTTTCCAAACAAATGACTAATCGCACGCCCCGCGTGCGTGGTGGTTTGAAACTGAATCGTACGCTCGTATCGTTCCGCCACTGCCTCGCTTCTCTCGGCAACACCAAAGAAAAATGTTCCTTGCTTTCTTGATTTGGCGGGGGTGAAATTTTTCTTGAAAGTGGAAAGGACATTTTTCTTTGGTGTTCTGCCCTCAAGGTCTCGGGCAGGTGGCGGAACAATAATGTTCGGCGTAGCCGAGCAGTTCGGATGGCACAAAGAAGCATCAGCGCTCTTGCTCGCTAAATAGCAATCACGGCGGGGAGACCTCTCCCCGCTTTTTTAATACGTAAAAAAGCCCCGTCCTTGCGAGACGAGGGTTCAATAGAAAAAAGGTTTCTTTATCCACAATGAGAGCAAAAAAGAGGAATTTGATCAAGCTCTTCTACAAGCAATCCAATGTCCAACTCTGTTAATTTCTTTTTATCAAATTCAATAACTTTACGCGCTGATTCGAGTGAATGAAAACTTTCCGACAAGCTCCCATCAGAGTAGAGGAACCGTCGAAATCCCTTTTTCTCGGTATCTAATACAATCCGCACGCCACTTTCTGTGCATTCATCTATCATAAAACCCCCTTCCCTTTGTGTACCGATGCCAATACTCACTATACGGAGAAATCTGCCAAATGTCCACTCATTTTTCCAAGAACAATGCATAATCTTTTTTGAAAAAAACCTCACTTAAATGAAAAATTGTGTAGGTGATGAAGAATGCCGAGAATACGTCAATGGAGTAATGGATATGAGCCGCGAGGACGATGGTAGCGCCCACCAATGAACCGGCGATAAAAATATACCTGATTATTTTGTGATTCCAAAAAGCAAGCGCCATAAGAAACGGGAGCCCTGTATGCCCTGAAAAGAAGAGATCAGCGCTGAAAGAAAACTTACTCAAGAGCGCGGATTCAACAACGATCTGGCTCGGGAAAGGAGCGATGTGGGTAAGCGTGATGAAGATCGATCGCGTGAAGATAAACAAAGCAATACTCTTCAAAACGAACGGTATCCTCTTCGGTTCGATCACGCAAAGTACGAACATGAACGCCAAAAAGATCATTGAACTGTACACAAAGATGTGATCAATATCAAAAACGGGAATGTTACTCAAGATAAGATCGGTTACCGAATTGCTTGCTTGCCGTGTTGCGTACGTCCCCGCATAAAAATTCCCCACCAAGCTCCCCGCAAAGAGGAGCACGGCGACGCCTAACGAAATCAAAAAATTCTTGTCACTCAAATGGAGCCTGTATTTTTGGAGGATAAGAGACATGGTGTTTTGTTGACAGAGACACCGCTTCGCGAAATGATGTCTTTAGTCTACAACGAATTGACGAATTTTTCAATAGCCACCGACACTTCGGGAAACCGATTGAGCACCATGATATGGTCCATGTTGTCGAGAAGAATAAGCTTGGAATTCTTTATTTGTTGCGCCATGATGAGGGAATTTTTTACCGGAAAAATCGTATCGTTTTTGCCGTGCATGAGGAGTACAGGAATCTCAATCTCGCTTAAAAAAGCTTCCCGGTCGACAGAGTACGTCTGCAAACTGCCCCACAAATAGACGCGGATGCTCGTATTGCCCACATCGGCAATCATGCGAGGAATGTTCCAGTCGCCGGTATTTTTGAAGCGTGTGTAATCAACATGCGCGCCAGGCTTCCCTGAAAAAGGAAGGGGCTCCATAAGCCTGCTCAACTGGAGAAATGGCTCTGCGATGCGCGAAGAAAACATGTCCCTGACGCAAAAACTGGGAGAGAGGAATACCACCGCGGATACTTGGCTCTGATACCGCGCAAGGAATTCCAGTACAATGAGAACCGCAAAAGAATGACTGACGATAATACACTTTTCAATCTTGAGGTGCGCAAGCAGTTCGTGAAGATCCTCGACAAGGTGCTCCATCGCATAGTCTTTGTACCGTTTCGGCTTCGGTGATTTTCCATGCCCGCGCAAATCATACGAGAGAACGTTGCATTTCTCGGAGAAAAACCTTTCGTATTCTGCCCATGCTGATGAACTCCCCGAGAGCCCGTGAACAAAAACCAGAGTCGGCCGACCATGCTTGAATTCATTGGTCCGATAATACGTATTGCCCGCGGGAAGATAATATTCGTTCATCATTTTTGTAATAGCGCGTAATAAATCTCTTCTAATCGCGCAACACTATGGTCGATATCATAAAGCTTACTCTGTTCGAGGCTCGCCTTCCCCATAGACTCGCGCAGAGTATCATCGACAAGAAGTGCTACCACCTGCTCTGCCAAATGCTCGTGGTTGGAAGGCTCGAACAAAAAACCATTCCCGTCCACAAAGTACGTGGACGCGCTTTCTTTTGAATCCGCAATAATGATGGGCTTGCCGCACGCCATTGCTTCGAGTACGGCCATCCCCTCAAGCTCGGCGAACGAAGGAAGTACGAAAATATCGCACGCGCTATATGCCATGATGAGCTCTTCGTCGGTGACTTTGCCGAGAAAAGTAATATGATTCTCGATACCAAGCTCGCGAACCAGTTGCTCGAGTTTGGTATCGAGGTGTCCGAATCCCGCAATGATAATATGTGCAGCAGGGGCACGGCTGATGATATGCGGAATCGCGCTAATCAACGTATTGACAGATTTCTCCGGATGGAGCCTGCCGACATACAAAACATTCTTCGTATGGCGCGGGAGATTGAATTTGCCAAAAAGCGTCTCTGTTTCAGTCTCCTTGAACTTTTTGGTGTTCACACCATTACTGATCACATGTGTCTCCTTGTGCTCCTCGAGCTTGTGGAGTAATCTTCTTGCAAACTCTGTCGGATAGATGAGTGCATCGGCCTTGCGATATAGCCACGAAAGATATTTATAAAAAATGTAGTTGAGCGGCTTCTGAATCGTCTCCCCCGGGAGGTGCATCGTGAGGTTCTCCGGCTGTGTGTGTGAATGCGCGACGGTTTTTATACCCAGAGACTTTGCCGCGCGGAGAGACGTTACCGCGGAAGGAGTCGGGATGATAATGTGCACAACATCGATCTCTTCGTCCTGAAAAATCTCTCTGACTCTTTTCTTCGGGGGAAATGAGATATATAATTGTCCCTCTGACTTGGGGAGCAGTATCCCGGGAAATCGGTACACTTTGATCGTATCCTTGTGATATCCGTCCGTGGGGTTCTGCGGGGATTTCCCTGTAATGAAGATTATTTTGTGCCCTTTTTCGGTAAGTAATTCTGAAAATCGCAATGTGGAGATAAACGATCCCGCCACACAGTCGGTCACCGCGTCGCACACCATCGCAATATTAAGTTTTCTCTGATCATCCATACTATTACGTGCGTTTTGGTTTTAATTTATACAAAACAAAAACAAGACCTACGGTGAGAGCGACAACACTTGCAATCGCGGCAAAGTTGTCTAGATATTTCCCAATTTGCACATATGCATGACCAAAAGACAAGCCGATAACAAGGAACACGAGTGCTTGCAAAAGGGAGACAGCGAAACACGACCTCAAGTAGCGCAAATAAGGAATCTTGAGACTCCCTGCGGTCACGAGTCCCACGGTACCAATACCGTAAACAAGCTTCGACATAACAATAGCCTTGTTGTGGCGAGCCGCAAAATATTCCTTTGCGCGCACTATTTTCTCAGTGGTTATTCCAATATATGACCCGTGTGAATGAAGAAGTGAACTACCCCATCTCCCAAACGCATACGCAATCGAATCCCCTATTACATCCCCCGCCACAATTATAACATAGACCAAAAACGAATTAAGTAGCCCAAGCGTAACCAAAAATCCTGCAACAACCGTAAGAATAGGTCCCTCAATAATAGCGAGCGGGAGAAGTACCACATACTTATATTGCTCAAGAAGTGTAATGAAATTGTCCATATGTGAAAAGTATACTGGATGTTTAAAGAACCTCCAAGGGTTAGCGTATAAACGCCACAGGGCGAAAGACTATCAAAATGGTTCTATAATAATTAGTGTCAAAATTTGACATTTTAAATAAAATATGCTAGCATTAATTTAGTTCTAAATGCAGTTCTTCGTCACTAACCAAGAGGGATACTATAATGAATCTCATCGGAGATTACTATGTATTGGCAAACCTGCCTATATGGGCAACAGCAATGTTCCTCTTTTTCGGAACACTTGGTGTCATACACGTCGGGCGGGACTATTTTGAAGGATTACCGTACCAAGTTTCCTACTCGGCACAGTTCGGCGATGCGATGCTCTTCGGAGCGGTACTTATCGCGGTGGGAATTTTGCATCGAGGAGGGAGTGTTGTTCCGGAGTGGCTCCAAAGTAACAATGCTCACGTTGCCATACTCGTAACATGTTTTGCCTTTGGGGTTATCGTCTCTATTTTGACGATCAAAGGAAGGTCAGGCAAGGCAATGGATGTTTATCACGACGTCATAATTGCTCCGCTGATTCTCTATCTTGCCATTACCCTTCTTCCCCTCATCTGGCTTAATGGCACAAAAACAGAGATGGTATCGACAACATGGTTCATAATAATTTGGGGCTTGCTCGTGATTTTTGACATCAAGGCAAACCGCATGAACCAACGCCGGTGGCTTGAAAATCACGGTGTAGTGCTAAGACCATAATCGCCCTTTATCGTGCCAACCGCCTCGCAACCTTTATGAGTTCGAGGCGGTTTCTTTTTAAAGAACCGACGAAATATGCTAAAATAGTGCCATTGGTCACGTTATTTTATGAAAATCCTTGCTATCGAAACCAGTTGCGACGAAACGGGTATCGCCATACTCGAAGCGCGAACCGTCGGGAGCAAGCTCTCTACGGTTACGGTGCGTGCAAACCTCATTCTTTCTCAAGCGAAACTTCATGCGGAATACGGAGGGGTCTTCCCCGCTCTCGCGCGGCGCGAACACGCAAAAGCTATCGTTCCGCTCGTCGTGCAGGCACTCAAAAACGCGGAGCTTGCGCACGAGACAAAAACTCCGCACACGCTGACGACAAAGGAGTTACGGACACTCGAAAAGATTATGCACAAAGAACCCGAGCTCCTCGCGGAACTCTCAAAAGCATTCACGATGTTAAAAATTCCAAAGATCGACGCCATTGCGGTCACGTCGGGTCCCGGGCTCGAGCCCGCGCTTTGGGTCGGCATCAACACCGCACAGGCGCTCGGTATGCTCTGGGGTGTGCCGGTTATCCCCGTCAACCACATGGAAGGGCACATAGTCGCTGCGCTCCTAGTCGAAAAGTCGAAAGTCAAAAGTCAAAAGTCAAAGGAATACGACCTACGGTCTCTTCAGTATCCGGCCATTGCACTCCTCATCTCCGGCGGGCACACGGAGCTCGTGCTCATGCCCCGCGACGGTGCGTACAAGCTCATCGGGCAAACGCGCGATGATGCCGTCGGCGAAGCGTTCGACAAGGTCGCGCGCATGCTCGGTCTCGCATACCCGGGTGGGCCCGAGATCTCAAAACTTGCAGAACAAGCGCGGAACAACGCGGACTTGACGCAGACTGACGCGGAAGGGGCTCCGCGTGTTTCCGCGTCTATTCCGCGTGAGTCCGCGATACGTCTCCCGAGACCCATGCTTCACTCCGGCGACTTTGATTTTTCATTTGCGGGGCTAAAGACTGCTGTTTTGTATACAATTAAAAAAATCCCCCTAAACCCAGCATTAGCTGGGTCGGGCGAACATCTGGCTCAATCGGATGTTGTAGCTAACCTCACCCCTGAAATCAAAGCATCCATCGCGAAAGAATTTGAAGATGCCGCAACCGAAGTCCTCCTCGCGAAAACACTTGCGGCGGCAAAAAAATACAAGGTAAAAGAAATCATTTTAGGCGGGGGTGTGACGGCGAACAAAAAAATCCGCCGAGTTTTTCAAGAAGCGGTCGCGCAGCTGCCCGACACGAGACTCTTCCTCCCCGACCGTGAACTCTCCACCGACAACGGCCTCATGATCGGTATCGCCGCTCTTCTCCGCCACAAACCCAAAAAACACATCGTCGCCCAAGGCACCCTCAAACTCACAAAATCGGCAAACCCAACCATCGCGGAACTTCAAAAAAAGAAAAGATAAATACTTGCTCTCTTACCTGCCAACATACATTCGTGCCTATAGGCACGAATGTATGTTGGCAGGGCGCTGATTCCTTATTCGCATTATTCGCACATACTGTTCACCCCCTCTCTCTTTCCCCTATTTCAAGTCATGACTTGAAATAGGGGATAAAAGGTGCTTGTCCCCCATAATCCTAAGGATTAATGAAGACGGTGATACACTTTGAATTACAAAACTCTACATTCTGTCATTGCGAGTCGGTACTCCGACGTGGCAATCTATGGGTACTGGATTGCTTCGAGTACTCGCAAAGACGGGATTATGCGTGTTCGGATTCAAAGGTAAATCTAGGTATTTAGAAAAAAGAAAAAATTATGATAAAATCAGTCTATTATGGCAGAAGTCCCCGAAAAGTTGAACAAACCCTACGAGCCAGCGGATACCGAAGGGCGCATCTACCAGCTTTGGGAAGAGAGTGGTTTTTTCAATCCCGACAATCTCCCCTGTTCTAAAGACCCTAAACTAAAAACTACCAACTTCTGCATTATCATGCCTCCGCCCAATGCGAACGGGCGGCTTCATGCGGGACACGCGCTCACCATCGCGCTCGAAGATATTATGACGCGCTACCAGCGCATGCAGGGCAAAAAGACGCTCTGGGTACCAGGTGCTGACCATGCGGGTTTTGAAACACAAGTGGTGTACGAAAAGAAACTTGAGAAGGAGGGGCGTTCACGCTTCAAGATGGACCGCAAAGAACTCTATGATGAGATCATGGCGTTCACGCTCGAGAGTAAAAAAAATATGGAGGACGATGTAAAGGCGCTCGGTGCATCGTGCGATTGGTCGCGTGAAAAATTCACCTTGGACACTGCCGTTGTTGCCGAAGTGCGAGAAACATTCCGCAAGCTCTACCGCGACAACCTCGTTTACCGCGGCTACCGCACCGTGAACTGGTGCACGAAACACCAGACTTCCCTCTCTGATGTTGAAACAGAAACTATTGAAAAAAATGACAAATTATATTATATAAAATACGGGCCATTCACGGTGGCAACCGTACGCCCCGAAACTATTTTTGGCGATGTCGCGATCGCAGTAAACCCCGCCGACACACGCTATCAAAAGTTCATCGGGCAAACAGTAGACGTGCAACACCCCGAAGGTGTACTTTCGCTTGTCGTCATTGGCGACGAAGAAGTCGACCCGACGTTCGGCACTGGCGCGCTCAAAATCACGCCCGCACACGACCACAACGACTTCCGCATGTCGGAAACGCACAATCTTCCGCGCGTGGAAGTCATTGATCAATTTGGTAAGCTCAACGACAAAACAGGGAAATATGCAGGAATGAAAATCGCCGAAGCGCGAACGAACGTGGTGGAAGATTTACAAACACTCGGTCTCATTGAAAAAATTGAGGACTACACCCACGCAGTACCGACCTGCTACAAATGCAGTACGACGATAGAACCACGCGTGATGCCACAGTGGTTTGTAAAAATGGCACCACTTGCAAAAATGGCGGCCAATGCGGTACGCGCGGAAAAAATACGCTTCATCCCCGACAACTTTGAGAAAATATTCTTATACTGGATGGACAATACGATGGACTGGAACATTTCACGCCAGATTGTGTGGGGTATTCAGATCCCCGCGCTCATCTGTACAAAATGCAACACGGGTACTCTCGACACAGACCATAAGGCGGGTGACGCGTGCCCCTCGTGTGGCGCACCACTCACGCCGGAAACCGACACCTTTGACACATGGTTCTCCTCTGGACAGTGGCCTTTGCTTGCCCTCGGATACCCTGAGAAGCGCGATTTGGGCTTCTATCCGACGGATGTTATGGAAACGGGTCGAGACCTCATTTTCAGGTGGATTCCGCGCATGGTCATTTTTGGACTTTATCTCACGGACGAGGTTCCATTCCGCACCGTGTACCTCCATGGCATGGTGAACGACAAGCACGGCAAAAAAATGTCCAAGAGTAAGGGTAACGTCGTCTCCCCTATCGACTTGACCTCCAAATACAGTGCGGATGCACTTCGTATTGCGCTCGTCATTGGCAATACGCCAGGCAACGACCTCTCGCTCGCCGAGGACAAAATAAAAGGCTACAAACATTTCTGTAACAAAATCTGGAACGCAACGCGATTCGTACTCGCGAACGCGGGCGACACCACACTTGAGACACCGAAACCTGCGTTCACACCGCGCGATGAGGAAATTTTGAAAGAATTCAACGTTGCCATCACAAGCATTACCGCGCACTACGAAAACTTTCGTTTCCACCTCGCAGGCGAAGAACTTTATCATTACTTCTGGAAGACATTTGCTGATATAATTATCGAGGAGATGAAACCGCGCCTCGCTATTAACGCGAAACACCGCGGAGCAGACGCGGAAGTGCACGGAAGCGATAGGCAAGCGGCAGAGTGGCTTCTCCTCCACATCCTCGCGACGGCAATCAAAATGCTCCACCCATTTATCCCCTTCGTGACCGAAGAGCTCTGGGATATGTTACCGCGCAATAAAAAAACACTTCTCATTATTGAATCATGGCCGACTTCATTGTAGCGTTGGAACCATTGGGGATCGCCCTTGCGGGAGGTGTTTTTCCGGCGCTTTTATGGCTTTGGTTTTGGCTCAAAGAGGACTACAAATCACCCGAACCAACAGGGCTCATTGCGCTTTGTTTTGCGGGCGGCATGCTCGTTATTTGCCTTGTCTTCCCTGTTGAGAAATTTGTGGTGACCGTGCTCCCGTCGATACTGGATACGTTGCGCGCATTCAACACAGAGCAACTTTTCATATTCCTTCCTCCCGAAAAAATTCAAACAATTCTCTTGGCGGGGGTTGAGGAGACTGCAAAGTATGCCGTGGCATTCTTTATCGTATTTCAAAGCAGGCATTTTGATGAACCCATTGACGCAGTTATTTACCTCATTACTGCCGCACTGGGATTTGCCGCTGTCGAAAACACATTGTACCTCCTCAAAGACATCACCTCACACGAGGGTGTGCTGTACGCGGCTACCAATACCAACCTGCGCTTCCTTGGATCAACGGTTATTCACACGATTAGCTCAGCAATCGTTGGGCTTACGGTTGCATTTTCCTTCTACTATGCGCGATCGTGGAAAATTATCACAACAACAATCGGAATTATCTCCGCAACCCTCTTGCATGCATATTTTAATTTATCTATAATGGAGGTAAACGGAACGGCGGATATTTTAGCAGTATTCTCTCGTTACTGGATAGGGATTGTCGGAATTATTATATTATTAGAACTCGTCAAACGCTTAAAACCACAACCGGTCACAACGCCATGAAGCAATCTTTTTTTGAACGTATTACGGGAACCGTCAGCCTTAAAAACAATAAAAACGGAGGTGACCTTATTTCCGTCACGCGCGAGCTCGTCACGATCAAAGGCGAACGCGGGGCTCCCGCCGGTATCGCCGGTGAAAATTATTTCTATAAAGAGCTGTACTGGGGGGCATTTTCCCGTACAATTCTCCTTCCTCAAGAAATCGAGACCGAGGAAGTGACCGCAACCGAACGACATGGACTTCTCACAATTACTCTCCCCAAGATAGATAAAGCGAAGGTCCAAAAAGTGAAGATTAAGTCGTTGTAAGAAACATCTGACAATCGACATGCAACAATTTACCAAGGAACCCACACGCTTCGCGTGTGGGTTCCTTAATTTGGTGCCGAGGACCAGGATCGAACTGGTGACCCCACGCTCTTCAGGCGTATGCTCTACCAACTGAGCTACCTCGGCATTCATGTTGAATTTTTTCAAAAAATTCAACAACAACTGACAGAATTGTTCTCTTTTCTTACATTCCCACCAAATTTTTCAATGTCTGTACGTCGGTGGGAATAGCTCCCGCTTTCCCCTCAATACTTTGCAAGAAATCGAATGATGACTTGATTGTTTTTGTATACTTTTGGATCGTTGGCTGGAAATAATAATACACGCCAAATATTGAGCCGAGAATGACCGCCCAATACAGTACGGTCAGAATCGAGCTTACTCGCTGAGAACGGCGCAGGGCACGAAGCATTTTATTGTTTTCACGCGACAATTCCAAAAGCTCGTTCATCTCCCGTGTATCAATTTCCATGGTTACAATATATCAGTTTTTCGCCAAAGATCAAAGTGTGGTCGTTCAAGAACAATTAAACCCAGACTGGAAGCAATCTGGGTTTAAAAATCAAATTCTTTCATGGCTTGCCTTTTCTCTCGAATCTCTTTCCTTTTGAAACTCTTGAGATCGTTTCTTTATTGAAGCGTTCTTGTAACATCCCTCATTACAGTAAGGGATTTTTTCCACTTGAATATATCCCCTCTCCAGAATAATATCATGCGTACATTCTCCACATGCTAAACTCATGACACTCTCCTTTTGTGTATACAAAATCCCACTTAAAATAATATCTTAAAAGCACGAAAATAGCAATTGCCCTACTTCCCATCAATCATCTCTTTTAACTTAACCTCTCCCAAGGGAGCATCATTCGCGCTAATTTTAAAACTCTCTTTTAATTCTTGCATAAAATGCTTGTTGTATTTCCAGTTAATCATAAATATAATGAGCATCGCCAACAATGCTCCGAGCCCCGCCACGAGCATGTCCTTTTGAGCGTCCCAGATGTCCCCCTGCGCACCCAAGAAAGCAATACCCGCCGCAGACCCGACGTTCAACACCGCAAGCCATTCAATAATTTCGTAAATTGCCGAAAACGAAAGTGTCACATCGAGAGGCAGATAATAGCCCCAGAACCCTTTGACTCTGGTGATACGCACGAATATCTCCCGAATAGGATATGCAAGAAGAAAGCCGAAAGAAAAGTGTACGAGCCGGTCATACATGTTACGGTCGGTGCCCAGCCACTGCCCCAACGTGTCACCAAATGGCACGAACTCATATGTATAGTGGGAACCAATCACATGAAGAATCATGAACATCGTGATCAAGGTGTACGAAACATTCGATAATTTGAAATAACGCCCCGTTATGATGATGAGGGGAACGAAAATAAAGACCAAGTAATTTTCCAACAACCAGTCATGAGGAAATACTGGGTTGATGGTGGCCCAAACCCATATCGCCGCAAAAATTGCGCACAATATTTTTTGATATCTGGACATAATAAAATGGTATTAAAAAGGAAGCGCCGGCGGAGAAACTACTTTCTGTGGAATACACTTGGCAACACTGCCCTGAAGGGTCGCCACCCCTTGCATTGTGGCCCCCGAGCTATCGACACAGTATGACGTCCCCTCTTCCGCAACAAGGGGTGAGGACACCGCGTAACTTTGTGTAGCACCTCCTTTCCCTTGTGACGACTTCCCGCTTAATTTCCCTGTTGCGCAAGTGAGGGTCTTTCCCCCATTATTTTTCATAATGTCCGTTAGCGCATTTCGAATACCCGAATCTTTATAAAAAATCGAGGTCCCGCCATTTTTGGGACATTGCCCCGCCTTGGCTGCATAGAGTATCGGTCCATAGCTATCATTATGGGCATCATAAAAGATTTCTGCTTGAGGGCGAATACTGCTCAAGTTTGCCTTGATGGCGGCATCGGAAGCTTTGGTGCGTGCGTTCCCCAACGCATCGCCAGAAAGTCCCGAAATTACTTCCTCTGCCGGTATCGAAGAACCCGGCGCGGTAATGTTCATGGGTTTGTTCTGATCCGTCGATACACCATCGATGGAAAAACTGATTTTGGTGATGGCGTCATTCGCGTTGCTATCCAAGGCTCGCGGATCAAAAGATCCATCCACTTTCACGCGCGTCACGAAATGTTCTTTCTTGCTAATCCATATCTCCATGGAAGTATCCTTCAGTAATGCATCAAAAGCGGGGTCGGAGAATATTTTTTCAATCTCCATTTCCGCCTCTTTCACGGAATCCGAAGTTATTTTCGGGTCGCTTTGGTATACACGAGCCGCCTCTTGTATCGTCGCCAGAGAGAATTTCTTTAATCCTTCCTTGTCAATATGTAATGCATAATGATACGCATTGACTCCCCCGACTTTTTCATCCGGCAACTCCTCCGAGACGACAATCGGTTTGTGTTCTTGAACAAACGCGACAACTTTCTTGATAAAAAGATCGTTTTTCGTCTTGTCGGTAACATCGATGTCCGTTTCGATATTGATATTCATCATATCGTTCGAGAGTGCTTCCGGGAGTTTTTTAGGGTCAATCAATATCCACTTGTTCGCATACGAACCAAGGCCGGGCAAAAACATTGAGATAAGCGACGGCAACTGAATAATCTTCAAATATAAAATATCTCCTATTGACCGCACCCCTAAATCCATGCTCATAGGGCTCATGCCATTTTCACCCACCGCAAGGTGAATCGTCATGTCGGCCTTTGTCGTGCTGGCAACAACTTCTACCTTACCATCAGTTTTTAAAGTCACGCGCAAGGGCTTGCCCGCTTCGGTTCCGGGAAAAGACTCCACCCCCTTCCCTGAAACTTCTAAAGTTCCCGCAAGAGAGACTACCCCGGAGGTAATGCGCGTTTCATTCACAAAGGCCTCCGCGAGTACCTTATTCGGGTCAGCCGGCCACAGCATGAAGGCCGCAAAAGCCGTCCCCGCCAAAAGTACGGCAATTCCCGTAACTATCGCGGCAAAAAAAGCAACACTGTGTTTCCCGGAAGGAGGCGGCATGGTCGTCACAGGGGAATTTCCTCCTGTCACCTTAGACGGACCAGAAGATGCGGGGAGAGACCACGATGCAGGAGCTCTGAACGCCGGGTATACGGATTGCTCGACATACGGCGTTTGTGGCGTAACAACTGCACTCTCTACGCTGTGTCGAGGAGAAGATACGGTCGCCGACGGCGAATAAACCGACTGTCCCCCCAGGACGCTTTCTTGCATTGGCGCGGATACAGGTGTGGAAGTAGGCGCAGGAACAGGTGTAGATATAGGAGGAATAGTAACGGCTGGTGTAGTCTCTACTGCGGTGGCAACGTCAGCTTCTTGCCACCCGACACCCAAGAGCGCCGCGCGTATTTGCTCGGTGCTTTGTCCCGCCTTTTTGGCGGCTTCAATATAATCCGTAAGCTCTTTAGCAATCATGAAATATTATTACTTTTATATTATACCGCACACATAGCATCTCTGCACGCACGTTTTCCCCAAGTGGTGCGGTGATGGATATCGGCGGCACGACGTGGAGCTTCGGCGCGCTTGCCGGCGCATTCTATTATTCAGACGAACTCGTGGAAATTTTTCCCGCACAGTGATAATTCTTTAACAAGAACGCTTCGCTTGATGCCACTGGCGGGAATCGGACCTGCATCTAGGGCTTAGGAGTCCCTTGTTCTATCCATTGAACTACAGCGGCACAATAAACCTTCTCCTGGAGAAACTACGGGGGATAGTTTAGTGAATTATGCAACACCCAAGAGGCTTGCGAGGCGCGCTTTGTCGAAACCGACAACCATTTCCTCGTCGATGAGAATAACCGGCACCCCCATCTGTCCACTCTTCTCAATCATCTCTTTACGCTTCTCGAGATCGGTTGCAACATTGTGTTCGGTATACGCGATGCCGTTCTTTTCGAAAAATTCTTTCGACAATTTGCAATAACTGCATGTCGGTGTCGTATAAATAGTAACTTGTTTCATGTGATTTAATTGGTGAAATATAGGGAAATCAAGACATTCCCGTGGCTGATAACAACCGTTTTATTCTACCATAAAGGTCCTCTTCGCGCCAGAAAAAATTCAATTTTTATGGTGCGGAATACGAGAATCGGTCACGAGTTACTAAGCATATTTCTTCGCTTCGTTTGAAATCTGCTAAGTACTCTCGGTCACAGATAATTTTCTCGCCGTCGCTCAAAAATTTCCGCGACCCCGCCTCATTAATTTTTCCTGCTAGAAAAATTAACTCCGGCCTTGCGAAAGCTCCGTGCACTCGCTTTCTCACCCGCCTCGCCGTCGCTCCAAGTATTCGCGACATGCGCCCGATTTTCCCAAGAGTAAAACGATTGGTTGAAAATCGCAGTGCCCTAGATTTATCGTGGCCTCCGACCTTCGATTCTCGACGCAGGGCACGCAGATGCCCTGCTTATTCCGCACCATACAAAAGCTCCCTACGGGAGCCCTTTTGTATGGTGCTCCTTCATCAAAGACATTCGAACTTTGATCGAACAAAAAGACGAGAAAACGATAGAGGTGATTAGTAACATAAAGGAACTTCAGGAGATGTTACAAACCGAAGGTATTAGGGATGCAGTGTAACTTCAGTGCAGTCATATTTCGGTAATGGTTGGAGCAGTATGTGGCAAGCATCATTCCTATGCACAAGAACTCTGCTTCTAGCTCGTTGACGAATGGTAAATAATCCTTACAATCAAGATACCCGCAAAGCACTCCCATAGAATAAAGTGGTGTCTGCGATAATACATGGAAGAACATCCCCAGAAACTTGAATTTACTACTGATGAATTTAATAAAATGAAAGAAGGTGCCGAAGCGTTCTATAAAACAATCGGCTCTGTTCAATGTCCTTATTTTAAGGAAAATATTAACTTCAACGTGGAAGGTTTTGAACACCTCAAGTTTAAAGCTTGGAATCGGGCGCGTTCCAAGAGCGACCAGTTTATGCGCTTAAAGCTTCTTCGCCTTGCCCCGGAAACAATTCGTAATTCAAAGACACTCCAAGGCATCTCTGAGGAGAAAATTTTTGTTAGGAAAAAGCGAAATAGTAGGTGGGAAAAAATTCTCACGGAGGTTACGTACTATGAATTTGTTGCGGTGCTAGACCGCAAGAGAGTTAAAGTGATTGTGAAGCAGATTTCTGGTGGAGAGAAATTTTTCTGGACTATGATCCCGTATTGGCGAACAAATAGTCTCCATAAACGAATACTGCATGACGGGTATCCAGAAACTGATTAGTGCCACGAAAAAACGCCAGTTTCCTGGCGTTTTTTCGTGGCACATGGCTACGGTTTATGTTGACCGTGAGAGAGCCGGAGCCCTCACATGTGCTACTTCCAGCTTACCGCAAGCGTCAAAATTGTCAATGCCAAGCATTGAAATCACATCTTTACCGTTCATGTAAATGCATTCTCAAGATATTCATCACCGTTATAATATATCCCATTATTCTCCATAACTACCCTTAATTAGCAAGGTTGGAGTGAGAATCTGACAAACTGGTAAATACTCACGTCTTGTGCGGAATACGAGAATCGAACTCGTGTCTACTGCTTGGGAAGCAGTCATTCTACCACTAAATTAATTCCGCAATTTATACGATCACTCCCCTCGAAAAAACTCGGCGATGCGCGCCCAGAACCCTCCCCCCTTCGACGCTTCACCATTCTCACTTTTTTTGGCGTTCTCGTCAACCACTACGACCACTTCTTCTCCGGGGCGTGCGACGGTAAATTTCTGCCGCACTTCAGCCTCAACCCCGTGCGGGCTCTTGAGATCCGCCAAGCTCGCCTCGAGCCCCGCCGCGCGCTCTTTGAGTAAAGAAAGGGAGCGTTCCGCCTCGGCACGATCCGCGCGCGCAATAGCCGCCTTTTCGTGAAGTTCCCATGCCCCGCGCGCCACGAGAACCGTGAGCAGGACAAGTGCCCCGATTGCAGTCTTTGAGTAGAGAATTCGTCTAATTTTTTTGCGCTCTTGAAATTGAATCATTTCTCTTGTATTATACATCCATTATGATGTTCAACAAAAAATACCGCAAATACTGGAACTCGTTCGGCGTCGTGGTTGCTGTACTCGTAGGCGTAAGCATGATTCTCCTCTACGCCGCGCCCGGACTTCTTTAAGCAGAGGGTGGAGTATAGAATTTAGAATATAAAAACGGGAAGCGCTTCGTGCGATCCCTGTTTTCACTTTGGACTTTTCACTTTCGACTTTCGACTAATTTTCTCCTCCCCGCACCATCTTGAGGAACACCTCATGGGGAATATCCACTGTCCCCTGCGCGCGCATTTTTTTCTTGCCGCGCTTTTGTTTTTCCCACAGTTTCTTCTTGCGGGAAATATCACCACCGTAAAGATACCCCGTCACGTCTTTCTTCATCGCGCTAAGCGTCCGCGACGAGATAATACGCCCGAGTCCCTGACCTTGAATCTTTACCGTAAAAAGCTGTCGTGGCAAAATGCCGTGGAGCCGCTCGACCATATCCTCCGCCTCGCGCTCGATTTTGCGACGGGAAACTACTTTGGAAAACGCGGGGACTATCTCCTCCGCGACCAAGATATCGAGCCGCGCAACATCCGCCTCGCGAAGTCCTATGATCTCGTAGGCAAGCGACGCAAAACCCGACGAAGCACTTTTTAAATTATCAAAAAAGTTGCGCATGAGTTCACGAAGTGGCATCTCGAGCTCAATCGAGGTTCTATTGTCGCCAAAAAGCTCCGTATGCCCGATGACGGCTTCGTGTTCGTAGAGGAGCGTCATGATGGGGCTCACGAAATCAGGCGGGGTGATAATCTTCACGTTGACCCACGGTTCAAAGATTTTGTTCGTCGCGCCATGATCCGGAAACAAATGCGGTGAATAGATTATTTCGCGCTTGCCGTTCCGAAGCTCCACTTCATACGTGATCGACGGCGTCGTGACAATGAGCTCGAGGTTGAATTCGCGGCGGAGGCGCTCGGTAATAATCTCCATATGAAGCATGCCGAGAAACCCGCACCGGTATCCGCGACCGAGCACGCCGGAGACTTCTTCTTCAAACGAAAGCGACGAATCCGAGAGACGGAGTATCTCGAGCGACTGCTTGAGGAGGGTAAAGTCGTCTTGGCTTTCCGGATAGACAGACGCCCATACGACGGGACGCGGCTTCATGTAGCCGGGGAGTGCGGGAAGTTTGCTCTTTTGCGCGAGGATGGTATCACCGACGGATGCAATGCCTGGTTTTTTGATTCCCGTCAAAATGTACCCGATCTCCCCCGCCGAAATCTTTTCGGTATCCATCATATCGGGATGGAAAATCCCGACGCCGAGCGCACCGAATTTTTCACTCGCTTGAGAAAAAATGAGCGGGTCGTTTTTGCGTACCTCGCCATCAAGCACGCGCACATACACAATGATGCCCTTGTGCGTCGAATAACCGAAATCAAAGACCAATGCCCGCAAGTCGCCGGTAACGCCGAACTCGGACACCGGCGCGGGAATACGCTCGACGATTGCGGCGAGGATCTCCGGAACTCCCTGTCCCGTTTTCCCCGAAACCTCGAGAACTTCATCAGGGGAAATATCTAAAAGTTTTGCGACCTCTTCTTTTACTTCCTCTGCGCGCGCAATCGGAGAGTCGATCTTTGAAACTGCGGGGATAATTACCAGTCCCGCTTCACGCGCCATGGCAAGGACGGACAACGTCTGCGCCTGCACACCCTGTGTCGCGTCAACCAAAAGTATCGCTCCTTCGACCGCCTTCATTGCGCGAGAAACTTCATACGAAAAATCGATGTGCCCCGGGGTGTCGATGAGATTCAGAACATACGGCGTACCCTGGTAGGAATACTCCATACGGACGGGCTGCATCTTGATTGTGATCCCGCGCTCGCGTTCGAGCTCCATGGAGTCGAGCACTTGCTCCTTCATCTTGCGCGCCTCCACGGTCCCCGTCACCTCGAGCATGCGGTCGGCAAGCGTCGACTTGCCGTGGTCAATATGCGCGATAATAGAAAAATTGCGGATGTGTTTGAGGTCCATAGAGGGTAGTTCGTAAAGTTAAAAGTCGAAAGTCCAAAGTAAATACGAATGCAAATACAAAACATCTACTTTATAGACTTTAAGACTTTCGACTTTTTGACTTACGTACCATACCACAAAATCCTTGAAATTCAAAGGGTTTTTTAGATGGAATATCGAATATGGAATACGGAATTTCGAATCTACTTAATCTTTCACATTCCAAATTCTATATTCTACGCCTAGAGTTCCTCCCTACCAGGAAACACCACGCGTGTTTTCCAAAACTTGCGCGTGAGAGCTTCGCGCACTTCTTTGATCTCGCTATTATCCATGAGCTCGAGGATAATCCACCAGGTTAGGATTCCCGCGATTCCCGCCCCGAGTCCCTGCATGAAAATCCCCCAAAATGTCTCGAGGTTGAGATAGAGTCCAAACACTTCCAGAAATTCATACGCGACTAACCCGGCGATAAGCGAAGCAAAAAGTCCGTGTACAAATGTATTTTTGAGGGAAGCAGGAAGCACTCCAAAATGTTTACGGAAAAAGGACATTAGGAGGACTGCATTCAATATCATTCCCACAGAATACGCAAGAGGGAGCGTGAGCACACTGGTTCCCGCGACACCATCCACACGAAGGAGCGACTCCACAAAGATGCGCAAAAATGGCGCGCGCGCATACCACACAAAAAGACCATAACCGATCGCAATCGTAAATACTGACGTCAACACATTGACGAAAAGGGGAATCCTGTTTTGCCCTGTCGCATAAAACCCGCGCACGAAAAGCATCGTGACAGACTGTGCAACAATAGAAACCGCAAACAACGCAAGACATGCGGCAGTGAGCTTTGTCGCGCCCCAATCAAATGACCCCGACCCCAAGACGGTACGCACAATCTGCGCACGAAGCACGATCAAAAGCACGAGCATGGGAAGCGACCAAAAAATAATATGACGCGCCGCCACGAGCATGTGTTTCAAAAACTTATCCATTTCCTCTTTTGCGAAATGTCGCGAAAGCGCCGGAAAGGCCGCCGTAGCGTAACTCATTCCAACGATAGCAACAGGGACGGATTGCAAGTTGAGTGCAAAATTAAAAACCGTCACCGAGCCACGCTCCATGATCGCCGCAAAGGCGATAAGTGCAATCAACGTAAACTGATTCGCCGCAAGACCAATGGTGCGCGGTAGAGAAACACGGAAAATTTCCCACATATCAATGAATGACGGCAAAAACGACACCTGCACAGAAAAACCCTGACGATAGCTCACGAAAAAATGTATAAAGAAGGTAGCGAATGCCCCCAACACTACGCCCCACGCCAGTCCGATAATGCCGAATGCCGGATAGAAAAAACCTGCACCGAGAATGATACCCACATTGTAAAATACTGGCGCAAGTCCGAATGCAAAAAACTTGCGGAACATTTGTGTGACGCTCCCAAAAAGGTTTGAAAGACCAAGGAGGATCGGGGAAAGGAGGAGGAGTCGTGTCATAATGACAAGATCAGCATGTTCTACCCCCACAAAATTTGGAAATAGCGCGCTCGTAAGCCATGGCACCGTCATATACACCCCTACGCTCACCACCACGAGTATCGTAAAGAACACCGTAAAGGTGTCGCTCAGAAATTTCTGCGCGCGGGCATCGCTTTCCTCTGCTTTTTTTGCCAAAATCGGAATCAGGACAAGCGCCGACATGAACGAAGCGACTCCGGCAAACACAAAATCGGGAATACGGAACGCCGCATAATACAGGTCGAGTGTCG
>LCOP01000022.1:0-8862 GCA_000996605.1 Parcubacteria group bacterium GW2011_GWA1_47_8 | reverse complement strand
CCCGCCGATGAGAATTGCCGCCTCGTGGAGACCATTCCACTCGCGATGCAAAAGAGAGAAGAGCTTTTTTACCATATTACTAAGAGTATACGCGGAAAATGTACTCTCTGCAAAAACATTAACTACGTACCTATTTAACCCTATAGTATATTATACGTACATAGTGAGAAAAATGTTCAGGTGCTATTTGGTTATTGTTTTTCATAAAATATTTACTTTAATTTAATAATATTTATAGTGTACCCCCTGAGCATCCCGTCAAACTCAAACGGCTCATTTCCAAGGAAATGAGCCGTTTGAGTATTTTGAACCCACTTTTGACTTTGAGACTTGTGGCTTTTTGACTAGTTTTTACTATCCAACAAACGTCAGCGCCTTGCCCTTTTGCCCTGCGCGACCCGTACGCCCAATGCGGTGTACGTAGAGTGAGAGAAATGAGAAAATAATCTTTCGTATTTCCGGGCGACTTTGTTTTCTTTAGAAAACAAGAAGTACTCTTGTGGTGCGACTTTGTTTTCTTTAGAAAACAAGAAGTACTCTTGTGGTGCCGAGGAGCTAATATATGGAGTACCATATATTCTGCACTCGTTCGGAAGAGTAAAAGTAATCTTTTATTCTTCGCTCACTCGTTTGAATATAGGTCAATACCGCGTGGTTGCAGCCCACGCTTTTGTATGAGTGAAGCGAGTTCAAACATTACCCTGCGGTCTAGGCTAGCAGGGGCATATATCTAGAATTGCTTGTATCCCGGCTTGCAGTCTTTGGGACAAGACGAAGGGGTCTCTGTCATTGTCGGATTCCCGCCACATTTATTATCGCCACAAGTGCCGACTGGCGTTACCACGGTACACGTCACATCAACCTTACAGTTTATAGACGTTTGGCTACTATCTGGACATGTAAAAACATCGATTCCATCGAGAGATTCTACGGCTAGAGACGGCGGAGTCGTACATGCCTGAGAAGAAATACAGCCCGTTGATTTTACCCCTGGCGTTGCGGTCGTGCATACACTACTGCTGTTGCGTAAGTACACCCCGCCAACAGCTGTACCATCTGCTTTTTTGGGATCAAAATCAATCCACCCGCCGGAATCGGAACCCCATGCGTAACCGCTGAATTTAGTACCAGAAAGCTTCACTCCATAAGCGACCCCTCCATCCGAGGGATCTTTTGAAAGCTTAATCCACCCATCCCATTGGCCAGTGTTATCTCCACTGCCTGAACCTGTGCATTTCTTGTCAACAGAATTCCACAAATTGTCTTGACACCCCTGAAGCGCCCGTGCCCAACCGATTAGATTACCGAAGTTATCAATCTTTGCAATAGGACCTGTACCACTGTCAAATGGCGGTTCTGGGGGATTACTCGTTCTCCCTCGATCAAAACTTATCCATCCCATATTCGGGCTCCATGCGATACCGGAAAGACTCCCGTCACCACTGATATTGAGATTAACACCGTAAGGAATTACGGAGATAGTTAAATCGTCATTTGGAGTGACGCCGTCGCTCTTAAACTTCACACAAAAGGCATCAATAAAATTATTTCCGTTCGCATCACAATCCGTACTATTGAAACTAATCCACCCGCCCGCATAGGAAGGGTTGAGGGGATCAATGTCCTCTCCACCATAACTCCACGCCCATCCATAAACATTGTCCGTAGCGGCAGATTCCGCAGTTGGCGCCTTGAAAAAATACGGGCTGGAAACATAGGCAACGCTCAAAACCATCGCGACGACCGTCATTCCTATCAAACCCCGCACCTTTTCTGTTATCAGTTTATTCATGCAAGTATTTATTATGTTACCAACAGTATATCATCAATGTCCCTCATTCACGCAAGAGGGTGTGGATAACGAAGGGGAGCATTTGAGTTTTGACAAGTGAGATTTGGTGCGTCTCTAGTCAGATGTCAACGGTTTTTTGTCAATTGTGTGCAGAAAAAAGCACAGCCCCTTAAGAGGCTGTGCTTTTTTCTGCACCTATTTCGAACGCTTGGTCTTCCTGCGCGCCACGATAAGCTTGTTCGAGTATTTCTTTGGGGTGCGCGTCTTGCGTCCTCCGGTAACCTTGCCCCACGCGGTCTTCGGGCGCTTGGTGCCGCGGCCTTGGCGTCCTTCGCCTCCACCGTACGGATGGTCAACCGGGTTCATCGCAGAACCGCGAACCGTCGGACGAATACCGAGCCAGCGCGAGCGTCCTGCCTTGCCCAAATTGCGATGCTTGTATTCTTCGTTCGAGACAACACCGATCGATGCCCATACATTTTCCGATACTTTGCGGATTTCTCCTGAAGGCATCTTCAGATGTGACTGTCCGGCATTATTTGCAACCACCTCCGCGTAGTTTCCCGCAGAGCGTGCGATGCGTGCGCCACCATTCGGTTGAAGTTCAATATTGTATACAAAGGTACCTACGGGAACTTTCGAGAGCACGGTGCGATTCCCCGGCTTAATCGGCGCATCGAGTGCAGCGATAATCTTGTCATCCACCTTGAGCCCGTAGGGAAGCAGGTTGTACCGGCGTTCACCGTCGGCATAACACACTAAACCAATGAACCCCGAGCGATTGGGATCATATTCAATCGTCTCGATTTTTGCGGGAATGTCCAGTTTCTCCATACGAAAATCAATATCGCGATAGAGACGCTTGTGTCCGCCTCCTTTGTGACGCGTGGTGATGCGACCGTCCGCATTGCGACCAACACCTCTCTTGAATCCTTTTGTGAGCGGCTTATGTGGCTCCGAAGTGGTAAGTACGCCACGATAGGTAACGACCGCAGTATGACGAAGTGATGGTGTTCTTGGTTTAAAATTCTTCATAATATTTATATAAGTTCAATCTTATCGCCCTTCGCAAGCGTCACAAGCGCCTTGCGCACGCCGGTCTTGAAACCCATCTTGCCACGGATAAGCACGGGGAGCGAGGGAAGATTCACGATGTTCACGCGAATGGGGCGCACCCCATACAATACCGCAACCGCTTTTGCGATTTGAGGCTTATTGGTGTTCCGCGCAACCTCAAATACGTATGTGTTCTTCTCGGCGAGAATTGCCGCCTTCTCGGTAATGTGCGGACGGACGAGGATATGCGCGAGATCCCCCGGCATGACGCCTTTCTTTGCTTCGGACTTCTTCTTGCTTACGAGAGCTTTCGCGGCGGCAGGAGCCTTACGTTCGATCGCTTTTTCTTTCTTCTCGAAAGAAACTTTCTTCATGATGTTCTTAAAAATAGCCATAGTATTATTTTGTGAGCTTATCTTCAACAAACTTCACGCCTTCCGCGGTCCCCGCAAACACCACGTATTTGTGACTCAAGAGGTCGAGCGGGTTCATGTTCTTCACATCATCAAAATTGACATTCCCGAAGTTTGAGAAACTTTTTGCGGCCACTTCCTTGTTGCCCGATGCGGCAATATATGCGGCGTTACGCTTTTTGGTAAGAAGCTTCTCGAAACCTTTTACACCAGCAAGAGCGGCGAGAATGACTTTCGCATCTCGTGTTTTCGGCTCCTTCATGGAAATATCGTCAAGGAACATGACTTCATGTTTGCGAAGTTTCTCGGATAAAATAAGGTGGAGCGCTTTGATGCGAACCTTTTTGTTGATCTTCTTCGAATAATCCTTTGCGGCGAGAGGACCGTGTGTCACGCCTCCGTGACGCCAGATCGGCGAACGGCTCGATCCATGGCGTGCGCGACCGGTACCCTTTTGCTGCCATGGTTTTTTGCCACCACCCGATACAGCCCCGCGATCTTTTGCATGCGCTGTTCCCGCACGCGCATTTGCACGCATTGACTCCACGACTTGATATACCAAGTCTGCGTTCCACGGAAGACCCCAAACTTTTTCATTCAAGGTAACCTTGCCTGCTTCTTTCCCTTTTGTAGTATAAATAGTTGCTTCCATTGTATTAGTTTTATAAGTTTTATAAGTTACGCTTCGCTTAAGTTTAATAAGTTTCTGACTTCTTGAACTTATCAAACTTCTTTAACTTATTGAACTTGCTTAGCTTTAATTTCGAGAATTGCTCCTTTGATTCCCGGTACGCATCCCGACACAAGGATCTTGCCATTCTCGGCATCAACACCGAGAATACAAAGACCCTTCACGCTCACGCGATCGCTTCCCATACGACCCGGCATGCGCATTGCCTTGGCAACACGTCCGCCCGCGCGACCACCTCCACCAATAGAACCCGCTTCGCGTTCCGAGTGCTTCTGTCCGTGCGACCGTGGTCCTCCGTGGAATCCGTGGCGCTTCACTACGCCTTGGAAACCTTTTCCTTTGGAAACGCCGGATACGATGACCTCGTCGCCTACCGAGAAAAGCGCCGCATTGATGCTGTCGCCCTTCTTCCACGAGGAAGAGTCGTCAACACGAAACTCGTGAATAGTTGCAAAAGAGCCGAGCTCGCCGACATGGCCTTGAACCGCTTTTGAAATATTCTTCTTTGCGCGCTCCCCAAAGCCGACCTGCACGGCATTGTATCCGTCAGTGTCTTTCGACTTTACCTGCGTAACGATTGTCGGCGGAACTGCAATAAACGTCGCGGCAGTATTTAAACCGTCAGTGCCGGTAAACGACACCATCTGCTCTTTTCTTCCAAGAATAAATTTCATAAGTTGTGATAAAAAAATAACAACAGCAAATCGCTGTTGTGCGAGATGCCATTGGTCCCCTCCGTTTCTGCTTTTAAACCAGGACATAGCCGTCTTTCGACGTATAGGAGAAAGTATACACGAACGGCAAAAAAATGCAATGTGCTTTGACCCTTCCCAACAAAAAGCCCCTCTCTCTGCTAAACAGAGGGGGGGCTAAACGTTAAACATTTGTTCTTATAGAAAGAATCTAACACTTTATGCCCGTGATCTCCTAATAATCTCACTGACTTGTTCCCTTTCGAGGCAAAAAGCTAAGGTTAGCAAACATTCATCACCTTCGTTAAAATGTAACTTGATCCGCCAATCCTCATCGCGCTCTTGGGTTGAGAGAGTAATACTATATTCCCTTTCAAAGTAGGAATATGCCGTGTCGAGATAATCATTCTCCAACTCTCGAAGCAGATCAGAAAAAGCGACCCCTTTTGTTACGATTAAATCTTCCACCAAATTATCACGCGAAATACTCGGGATACTAACGTTTTTCTTTTCCAACGCCTCGCCAGAAGGAAGGAAAATCGCCCACTCTTCCTCGTATCGCACGCTGTCTACACTGTAAATCTCGAGTAACGGACGCAAGGCTAACCTTCCTGAAATGTTTTCGAGTACAAAATTAAGGTTCGCCTCAAGCATCTGATTTCTTTCCTTAGAAAGTATCTGCTCTATTTGGGCGAAAGGATCCTCGCCAAAACATCGCCTTTTCTTGAGATCAACCATAATGGCCCTACTCAAATCCCTTAACTTACCCCAATCAGGAGTTTCTGTGTTATTGTCCTCGTCGTCATGACCATCATCGCTAAATACACCCAACCGCTCTGAGCAATCGCCGATACTTATAGCGGCCATAACGACCTCAACAACCTCTGGATTAGCGGTAAACATCCAGTCGAGTGCTTTTTGCAATGTTCTGGGTGCATTTATCCACTTTTGCATTTGTTCTTTTCCCAAAACAGGCATGTTCTCTCCAGTAGTTCCGAGAAATTTTGCGGTTTGTCTATCATAGGTCTTCGTGTTCATCACGTTTTCTCCTATTGCTATCAAACGTCACCGATATTGGCTTCGCTTCAGCACAGAAACACTCCAAGAGTGACTCTGTGCTGAAGCGAAGCAAGTTTTAAAGAATAAGGGGTCCCGAATCTACGTTTAAAAGTATCATATCATTTGAAAGAAGTCAATGCTTTCGGCCCCGAACGGGTACTTTTTACTTGACCGCAACCTTCTACATTTCCGCATCATCCGCTCGCAATAAATGCCGTGGTGCGCTTGTTTTTTCGATGGAAGAATGCCTGTCTAACTTCTGTGGTCTTCGATATTTCAAACACTTCGTCCGATCCGCACACGAAACGCCATTTCTAGCGGCATGGAACGATGTAAATTATAGTCAAAAAAAGCGCCCTTTCGAACGCTTTTTTCTCCTTAATTTACATCATCTTCACATCGATGTTCACCCCTGAAGGAAGGGAGAGATTCGTAAGCGCCTCAATAACCTTCGCTCCCGGATTCAAGATATCGATCAAGCGCTTGTGGATGCGCATTTCAAACTGCTCGCGCGCATTCTTGTAAATAAACGTTGAGCGGTTCACTGTGTACTTCTTGATCTCGGTCGGTAGTGGAGTCGGTCCCAAAACCTCGGCGTCATAGCGAAGTGCGGTGTCAATAATTTGTTTTACCGAATTATCGAGTACTTTGTTTTCGTATGCACGCACGCGGATGCGGAGCTTGCTCGAAACCTCTTTTTCTTTTGCCGATTTTGTTGCCATAATAAAGTACGGTGAACCGATTTGTATTACGCGATGATCTTGGTGACCACACCGGCACCTACCGTGCGACCGCCTTCGCGGATAGCAAAGCGCTGTTGTTCCTCAAGAGCAACGGGAACGATGAGCTTGACTTTAAGCTTGACCGTATCTCCCGGCATAACCATTTCCGTTCCTTCGGGAAGCGTTGCGTCTCCAGTTACATCCGTCGTACGGATATAAAACTGAGGCTTGTATCCGTTAAAGAACGGCGTGTGGCGTCCACCTTCGTCTTTGCTCAAGATATATACTTCGCATTCAAACTCGGTGTGCGGAGTTACGGTGCCCGGCTTTGCGAGAACCTGTCCACGAGTGATATCTTCTTTCTTGATACCACGCACAAGGATACCTGCATTGTCGCCTGCCATACCCTCTTGAAGGGACTTGTTGAACATTTCAATACCCGTCACGGTTGTTTTTACGGTGTCTTTGATACCGACAATTTCAATTTCCTCGCCTACTTTTACGAGACCACGCTCAATACGACCAGTGACCACCGTACCACGACCTTCGATTGAAAACACGTCTTCAATAGGCATAAGAAACGGCTTCTTCACATCACGCTCGGGAACAGGAATATAGGAATCGAGTGCATCCGTAAGCTCGATAATCTTCTTTGCCCACTCATCATCAGCAGATTTTGCCTCAAAATCTTGGGAACACCGATCTGGTATGCAAGGAGGATATGCTCTCGTGTCTGGGGCATCACACCGTCCGTTGCGGCAACCACCAAAATAGCACCGTCCATCTGTGCGGCACCGGTGATCATGTTTTTAATGTAGTCGGCGTGGCCCGGCGCGTCGATGTGCGCGTAGTGGCGTGCGTCTGTCGCGTACTCATTGTGCGAAAGCGCAATAGTAATACCGCGGGCTTTTTCTTCCGGTGCGGAGTCAATCTGGTCAACTGACTTCATCTTTACCGTCTTTCCTGCGAGGTTGAGCACGTTCAAAATAGCCGCCGTCAAGGTAGTCTTGCCGTGGTCAACGTGTCCGATGGTGCCGACATTTACGTGCGGCTTGGAACGATCAAATGCTTCTGTCATATATTTGTGTTTTCTTTGCGATCAAAGGCTCATACACGAGAGAGTGGGGAAAGTAAAAAGTATTACTTTTTACTTTCGAGCGAACGAAGTGTATATTGTACCCAGTTATATACACGAGAACCGATAAGCCTTTTGCCGCAAAAGAATTTTTATTATTTTCTTATAAAAACGACTTTTAATAAGGAACAAATAAGACACGGAAACAAAAATACCGCGTACGCGATATACAAAAGACATATTAGCAGAAGCGTACAAATAGTCAAGCTCTCCAGTATAAACACAATACCCTGCGCTGTTGCTAATCTTATGAAACCACGGTATTATCTAATTTGGTTCTTTTCAGTGTATTTCACTAAGCTAAAAAGGAAAGGGAGGTTTTCATGATAAGGGTTCTCGCGGGATTGTTCGCGATAAGTATTACCATCGCATCAATCATTTCATTAAACCCGCCTCTGGATGTCACATGCACGAATCCTGCAAAAACGCCCCGCAGTCCGGAAGAAAAGCGGCTTGTACGCATATATGCCGCATGGCATTCGGAGATGAAGGACGCCGCAAAGACACATAGTGTCGATTGCCGGTTCATTGCGGCAACAATTGCCGTTGAATCAGGGGGATACGCAAACGCGCGCGGCAAAAACTCCGAGCTCGGCTTGACGCAGATAAAGCCAGCAACAGCGGTCTTTCTTGGCGTTGATCCAAGAAAGCTGTTTGATCCAGAAATAAACGTAGATACAGGGACGCGATATCTTAAGTATATTCGACAGACGTGCGGATATCATAAACCGGAAGAGATGTTTCTTGCCTACAACCAAGGACCGGAAGGCGCACGAAACCTCATCAAAGCCGGCCTTTCCCCCGAAGACCATGCTTATGTGGAGCGGGCATCCAAGTACTTAAGAATCTTGGGTTACCCCGGTATTTAGCGACACTCCTTTTATGGCTACCCCCACGATCGCGCGTTCTGTGCGTCGTGGGGTTTTTTGCTCCAACGAGCCACACGCCTCGCACACACAATTGATTGACAAATAGATAATAATATTATTCTGTGAGTAGTCGGAAATTCCTACCCGGAGCCCCCAATCCGAACACTCATACACTAAAATTATATGAGTGTTCGGATTCAAAGGTAAATTCGGCTAGGCAAGAGAAAGAGCCTGCGGTGGATAGCAGACAACCCCGGGCGAAGTGTCAGCAGTATCTCGGATGAGATCAAGGAAAACAGTGTCGCAAGTGTTCGGATTGGGGGCTCCGAGTAGGACGCTATAGGCCAAAATAAACTGTTACCGTAATCCTCCTAGATCCTCAGTCACTTTTAATAGGTTTTTAATACATTTGGCTTCCATATTTCCTCTGCAT
>LCOP01000021.1 GCA_000996605.1 Parcubacteria group bacterium GW2011_GWA1_47_8 | reverse complement strand
TAAAATCCGGAAAATGTTTTTGCATGCACGAGAAAGCCCGCGGCAGACCATTCTGGATTAAGGACTTTAGTAATACCTGCATAGAACATGAGCCAACCCTGCGTACAAATGCCCCAAGTGCAATGGTCCGATGGTCATCAAGCTCGCGCGCACCGGAAAATTTCTTTCGTGTAAAAATTATCCCGAATGCGTTGGCGCACGGATGATAGACGGCACCGAGCTCGCGGGTCCGCGCGACACGGGCGAGCTCTACCCCAAGTGCGGCAAGGCAAACCTCGTCGAACGCGATGGTCGCTTCGGACGATTCGTCGCCTGTGGAAGCTACCCGAAATGCAAGTTTATAAAAAAAGACGATACCGCCGCACTCACAAACCACACGGGCGTCCCTTGCCCTGTCTGTAAAAAAGGTTTTATGACCGAACGCAAAGGTCGCTTCGGTATCTTTTACAGTTGCACCAACTACCCTAATTGCAAGAGCGCAATCAAAGCAAGGCCGACCGGTAATTTCTGTATGTACAAAAAAACAGACACCACCGCCTGCGGCGCCCTCATGATGCTCGGCACCAAAACGATACCCGAGCGTTGTAGCGACAAAATGTGTCCCAATCATAATCCACACAAGCTGAGTGAAGCTCTCCCAGCAGAGCTGGGAGCTTCTTCACGCTTCGTTTAGAGATCGAGTTTCAGTTGCCCGCTGTCTTCTTCCCCCTGGTGTTCCACATACGCAAAGATTTCCTTTTCGTTCAGACCGACGGTGGATACACAGTACCCGCGTGACCAAATACCCTCTCGTCCCCAAAATACCTTTTGTAGAAAAGGAAACTTTCGCTTCAAATTGCTGGCGGTTTGAGTTTTGATGAACTGAACGACACTGGCAACAGAAACTCGTGGTGGAATAACGATTACCATGTGTATATGATCCGGTTGCACATTGAGCTTCATTACCTCGATATCGGGGTCGAGGTGGTCTAAGTGTTTAATGAGGTGAAATGCGTATTGCGCTACTCCGCGTACGAAGATTTTTCTCCGATATCTCGGGGTCCAGACGACATGGTATTCTGTTTTGTAGATTGCATGGCTACCTTTTCTGAATCGCATACCCTCAGTGTATCAAATGTCCAGTCGTCTGGACTGCCACTCCATCCCCAAACAGAGTCTGGTGTTTTATGTGGCTTAATAAACCAGAGTAAGAGAGCTACATTTTTAATATGCGCACGGTCTTCTTCTTCCGCCGAATTTGATAATTTTTGCCCTGCAAAACAGGGCGAACTTCGCATGTTTTTTGTTCATACACGCGAAGTATGCCCAAAAAACAGCTTTTTAGTTTATCGTTGTTGGGTATTATGAACGTTGCATCAACCAAATTAATTTGTTTAACTCACTATAGTATATTATGCGTATACAGGGTCTTGTTTTTGCGAAATACGCATGCTATAGTTTTTTCAGAAGCACAAACTACACACATCCACCTATCGTAGAGATCACAGAAAGGAGTATGGCATGTTACACAGAATAGAAGGCATACTGGATATGCCACCAGTAATCCCCCTTGTCAATTTCGACGAGAAAGCGCTCGGATGTATTCTAAAATGCTATGGGGAAGTGGTGGGTATTACGATCTGTGAAGACGAAAACGTACACCAACGCTTGGCGCAAGTAATCGATGATTTATATCAAATGAGACCTTGCGGGTACGAATTCCACTCACTCAATAATAGTTTCAAGTCAATGCTTTACCTAACCCCTCTTGGAAAGAATGGTAAGTACTATGCAGAAATTGACTGCTATCCAGTGGGTGTTAGGAACTCCAACAAACACATAACGAAAAGGCGGAGAGAATTCTTCTCACTCGTACGCTTTTTATTGGAACAACAAAATCTGTGCGAGTAACATATTATTTCGCACAGATAGAAACCTCTGCACCCGCAGGGGTTTTTATTAACGACGTAGAGCGAGTAAAATACAAAAATTCCATCACAGATTGATGCGTATAATTTTTCCCCTGAATGCCCTTTTCTCCCTCGCCAAACCAAAAGACCGTAAACCCTCTCTGCTCCAAAAGTTCCTCTGCCTCTTCAAGCCTACGCGCATTTTCAGCATACCCATACCCCCCCGTCGTCTGCGGTCCGCACACGCGCACAATCGGTTGAGGTATCTCTGCCAGCCGCTTGATTATTGTTTCCGCCAGTGTCCACAATTTGGATTTTCTTTTCGCGATTACGACGGTAAAAACTACTCAAGAAATTTTTTCAACGTGGGAAAACGAGCGCACATAGGCAGGTTTGAAATAGAGCCCCCCATCCCCCATACGCTCCCCGCACGAAGCGCCGCAAGCGACAAAAATGCAAGCGCGTAGATGATGTGCTCATCAACAAGATATGAATGCTCTGGGATATACGGGAACTCTAATACGGGAAAATAATATAAAATCCGGAAAATGTTTTTGCATGCACGAGAAAGCCCGCGGCAGACCATTCTGGATTAAGGACTTTAGTAATACCTGCATAGAACATGAGCCAACCCAGCGAAACACGCAAACTGACGAGAAATATTTTTGGGAATAGTGTCATAAGAATTTTTTAAACAACTAATCATAAAGATCATACCTACGCCGCGAGCCAACCGCCGTCGACATAGAGCGTCGCACCGGTAACATAGCTTGCTTCGTCCGAGGCGAGGAACACCACCGCGGCGGAAACTTCTTCAGGTCGCCCCATGCGCTTGAGGGGAACTCCCGCAAGCATGGCGTCCATAGCTTTCTTTGAAATATTCGCCGCACCCACCATCGGCGTATCTATTGCTCCGGGGCCGATAACATTGACGGTGATACCGAGCCTCCTCCGATACCTACCCCAACACCGCCTGACGCAATCGACGCGATGTTGATGATGCGTCCCCACTTGTTTTTTGCCATTTCCCGCGCCGCACGCTGTGCGCACAGAAACTGCCCCTTCAGGTTGATATCAATAGTCCTGTCCCACTCAGCCTCGGTCATTTCAAGGAACGGGTGCGATTCGTAGATGCCCGCATTGTTTACGAGAATATCGAGACGTCCGTACTTCGCAACAACTTCATCAAATACATTATCCACCTCTGTTTTGTTCGAAACATCAAGCTTGAAACACGCGACATCACCATTCGCGGCGCGTACCTCGTCTGCAACAAGCTCACACTCATTAAGGTCGACGTCAGTGATCACGACCTTTGCCCCCTGCGCCGCAAGTGCGAGCGCATGTGTCCTTCCCATCCCCCTTCGTGCACCCGTCACGAGCGCAACTTTTCCTTGTAGATTGAACATGATGTTATAAAATTAACGCACGGTGATATATCTTTAGTATACTCCTCCGCACCACTATACAACAACATTTTTCAGCCACGTCGTAATCTTTTTCTTATCCCGCGCAAACCACTGTGCTTTTGTGCGGATACGCTCAAGCACTTGCTCAATTGTTCGCGCCGCTCCGGGAGCCGGATTTTTCTTGAAAAAATTCTCAATCTCCGCGGCATCTTGCGCGTGTACAAAAACTCCCAAACAAGAAACCAGACTGGAAAGGCTTTTCCCACCGCCATAACGCTCGAGAAACACCGGCCACTGTTGTTTGATGAATTTCCATGCAAGATTTCTGCCTTTTGGGTTCGCGAGTACCGCCCCCGCAAACCGCATGGTGTCCTGCGCACGTACATCTTTTGAAAGCGAGAATGCGAGCGTCTTCTGTAATAGATTTTTTTGCGTAAAGTACCCGAGTGCTACGCAGATTCTGTTTTTTTCTTCGTGTAATGTCGCACGTTTGTACATCTCCATCAATGTTTCATACTCTGCTTCCCCTCCGTGCCGCGCAACCGTCACATACACAACCCCGCGCAAATCAGCAGGAATTTTATTTTTACCTTTTACGGCTCCTTTGAACAACGTACGCGCCCGCAGAACAACACGTGTATCGCCGTATCGTCCCGCATGAGATAAAATAATGCTTCGCAGGAGTGTGTCGGTGTGTCCCTCCCCCCCTTTTTTATTCCATCCAACTTTTTTTACCATCGGCGCAAATATACCGAGACAAAATTTCTCATACGTGACAGAAGATTGTTCCTCGCCGATGAGATTACCAATCGTATCAAAGCCCTCTGCAAGCTCTCTCCATACGGCGTAATTTGTTTCGTTTTTGTATGCAGAGGCAAAATCGAGCGCAGCAGGGGTGCTCACGTCTCCCGACATGGCAAGATCCATACTGTCGCGGATAAGCCCCAAACGATCAACCGGAACAAGCTCTTTGCAAAGTACAGGAGCATGCAAGGACTTCCAAAGCTCGGGTGCATAGTTCACGCGCATCACCGACGACTCGCCGACGTTCGCCTTGATCCATCCATCCACGAATACGGTTTTGATGCGCGCGTTCTTTTTATTGAGCATGAACTTCTCTTTCGTGGCGCGCTTTTCACCGACCATACTCACGGGGACAGGCCATACCGTGTGGTCGTTCGCTTCTTTTTTTGAAGCCGGATTTCTGAAAAATCTCGACTGGATGATTGTCAATTCATCGCCCGTGCGCGAAACAGACACAAGCGGATACCCAGACTTCCCTGTCCACACACGCATCATTTTTGCAACCGGCTTCTTTGATACTTTCTCAAATGCATCCCATAAATGAATCGTGGATGTATTTTTGTAGCTGTGTTTTTTGAGGTAGTAGCGCAAGCCGTCGCGGAAATCTTTTTTACCCAAGTATTCGGCGAGCATGCGAATGACACTCGCGCCTTTTGAGTAACTGACTGCGTCAAAGATTTCGCTGATCTCGTCCGGATGATGGACGGGAACCTCGATAGGGTGCGTGTGTTTCAAAGAGTCAAGCGAGAGCGCACTCCCAAGATCGCCCGAAACGAACTCCGTCCACATTTCCCAGTCAGGAAACAAATGATCAACCGCAAGATACTCAATATATGATGCAAACCCTTCGTTCAGCCACAAATGTGTCCACCACTCCATCGTCACCAGATTACCGAACCATTGATGCGAGAGCTCGTGCGCGACAACCAGAGCGACCCATTGTCGTGTCGCCGCCGAAGAATCGTCCTTGTCCACCAAAAGCATGGATTCGCGGTACGTGATCGCACCCCAGTTTTCCATCGCCCCTGACGCAAAATCCGGAATCGCAATCATGTCGAGCACTGGCATGGGATATGGAATATCAAAATAGTTACTAAAAAAAGAGAGCGTCTTCACGGCACAGTCGAGCGCAAACTCCGCTTGATGTTTCTTCCCTGGAGTAGTAAACACGCGTACGAGTACCCCCTCCTTTGTTTTCTTTTCTATGTATTCGAGATCACCAACAATGAAGGCGAGGAGGTAGGTCGACATTTTTGGCGTGGGAGAAAACTCGACGACTTTGTACCCCTCGCCGTGCTCGCGGATTGCTGTTGGCATCGTGTTTGATAGTGCAGTACTTTTGTGCGGCACAATGAGCTTCACCTCAAACGTTGCTTTTGCGGCTGGTTCATCGAAACAAGGAAATGCCCGACGCGCATCGGTCGCCTCGAACTGCGTCGTCGCCATATGATACTCCTTGCCGTCCACGTGGTACACACTTCGATAAAATCCGTGCATCTTGTCGTTCAAAATACCGCGAAACACGAGCGTAAGTTTCGCTTTTCCTGTGTCCAGCATCTTTGGAAACACAAACGTTGCCGTTTCCGCCTTCTCGTCATAGGTGATACGAAGCGCGAATACATGCTTTTTTTTCTGCATAATTGCGGCGCTCTCAATATCGAGATCTTTTGCATGTAACGATATCTCCTTGATTTTTTTCTCAAGCAAAAGCGTGATCGTCTCCTCTCCTTCAAACACAAAAGCCTCGAGGTCCGGTTTAAGCACGATCTGATATCGCTCGGGTTTTATATGTGATTTCAGGCGAACGTTCTTTGCAGGTTTCATGATGAGCATTGTAGCACTTTTTTGATGCCATTTCTAAAAAACTCACCGCACGGAAGTTAAACAGCGTAGCGATACGCTGTTTTTTGTGCATAACAGAAATCAGAAGAATAACGTATACTTATCGTTATGAATACACTTGCCTCACTCATTGAGCATCTCAAAGATACTGGGGTTCTAAAAACGCCAGCAATCATCCGCGCGTTCGAGCACATCGACCGCAAATATTTTGTATCGGAAGAACTGCGAAGCTTGGCGTACGCTGATGAGGCGCTTCCCATCGGCATGGGACAAACTATCTCTCAACCGTTTACCGTAGCGTTCATGCTAGAGCTCCTCAGTGCACAAAAAGGCGATTACGTGCTTGATGTCGGATCCGGATCGGGGTTTACGACTGCGCTCCTTGCGGATATAATCGGGGAAAAAGGGCGGGTCATCGGTGTTGAAATTGTTCCTGCTTTGGTTTCCATGGGAAAAGAGAATCTGGCGCGCTATCATTTCGCACATGCGGAAATCAAAAAGACGGGCGAGATGCTTGGCTCGCCCGCAGATGCTCCGTTCGACAAAATCCTCGTTTCCGCGGCGGCGGAACAAATTCCTCTGTCGCTCGTTGGTCAACTCAAAGTCGGTGGCAGAATGGTCATCCCCGTCGGTAATGATATTTTAAAGATAGAGAAAAATGCTGATGGAAGTATTGCCACAGAGAAACATAGCGGTTTTGTGTTCGTGCCGCTTATTGGAGAAAAATAAAAGGCTCTTTTTTAATTCGCTTCGATTTTTCCCGCCGAGCTACTTCTTGGGAGCCTTCTTTGCGGTCTTCAGCCCTGCCTTTCTCACCTTTGCCTCCAAGCGACTCGCAGTATAAAGATAGGTGCCTTTCCTTTTTTCTCGAGGAACTTTTGGAATTTCTTTTCTCATGTATTCATAATACCATGACAACATTCGTTGTGCGAGGATCAAGATGACTTAACGAATCCCCGTATCACACGAGATATCGACCAAGATAGTTTCTGCCGGCAAAGTGACAACAATAGGCGAACAGCTCGGAAGCCTGTTCTCCGTCCCCGCTTGGATTTTATAATTTCCAACAGGAAGCGTCACCGCGAAACTGCCGTCACTCCCCGTCCGTGTTGATTTGATTATCTTGCTTCCTTTTACATCAAATACTTTTACTTCCGTCTGATACGGCTTCGGAGCGCACTGGGGTTCCGGCGGCATCCGTTCTACAGGACATGTAGGTGAGAGCGTGACCAGCCCCTTGATGGTTCCGGTATTTTTATTTCCACTTGCGTTCTCCGCAACCGCAACATGGAACGCCACGCGATACTCGCCCTCCGCGATTTTCTTTGTGCTCACGGGTGACGGCGTGACAGAAGCGATTGATACACGATGTCCATCAAAAAGATACGGTGCGTCATCCGAAGACATATTTTTTGTTTCGGAGTTTGCCGCGGTTGAAAGTATGACTCCCGCAACAACCCTTCCCGCTTGAATGCACACAACATCTGTCGGACAGCGACTATCCTGCACAAAGGTACTGAAGGTGATACGCAAATCCCCGACTGTTCCTTCTTCGCCTATGCCGAGCATGACATCTCCCGAAGTCGGCACGGGAGCGGGTGGTGTAAGCGCCTCGGGGCATTCCGCAAATTCGCATTTTGGTCCCGTACGACCGACAGCGCTCCCGTCAGGACATATTTTTGCTTCCATCGTGCAAGCAATAGGCTCCGTATTTGTATTGCTCCTATTGACCCCAAGAACAATGAGCGCGGAACCTGCCACAAATAGTACCGTTAAAATTAAAATGTATCGTGCTCGCATAATTACATGATACCACAAACGGCACCTTGTTCCATTGGAAGCAGGTGCCTTTCGCGAAAAACAAGGATCGGAGGTCATTTTTAAGCAGAATCGCTGTTGCGGGGAAGCCAATCGATGATCTTTTTGCGATGCTGGTCGAGGGACCAAAGATCGCCGTGAGTAAAGAGCGTCGCATGCGCATCCTGAAACTTCTTGAGAAGCGGAGCGGAAGCACGCGGAAAGCTATCCGGCATGTTCTTGTTGTAGGATTCCAGAAATTCAGAAAGAGTTATAAGTTCCGGTCCTTCTTTGACTTTTTTCTTAAGTTCAATCATATGTTGCCATAATACCACAAAGATTTCAAAAAATCAAGGAAGCGGGGAAGTCACCGTAATTCAATTGATGAGTGCAATTATCAATTACAATATCAATTACAACAAATTCCGCAAAAGGCTCACGATCGTGATCGGTCCTACTCCGCCGGGAACAGGGGTCATGTATGCCGCCTTGTCCCCGCACGCAGGATCTATATCTCCGACAAACTTATTGCCAGTGTCTCCTTTTAAAAACTCTTTCTCAGAGAATCCAAAAATTTTAAGCGAGACAAACTTAAAAATTTGAGAGGTACTGGGGTACCTTGAAAATTTTTTAGAAAGTCGTAGCCAAAATTTTTGGATTATGTGGAATAGGTTTTTAAAAGGAGACACTTGCTCGCTCGTACCGGCATCAATGAGAATGACTCCCTCTTTTATCATTGCTGGAGTGATGGCACGCGGAACACCCATCCCCGAAACAATAATATCCGCATCTTCGAATAACAAATTTTTCTCTTCTTCACTCGTTTCATTATCAATGATGCGGTGCGGCACTCGCATTCTCTGAAACATTAAGTGTACCGACTCCCCCACCAAGCGGCCCATTCCCGCAACAACAATTTGCTTTTCGGAAAGGTCAATATGACACGCCTGCAATATCTCATGCACAGCTCGTGCAACAGGCGGCACGTTATTGCTTCAACACACGAGCATCTTCCGTCGAAGATACCCCCGCATATCGCTTCACTTCTACGACGAGACCAATCCGCTCCGCCACGCGCGATTTTACTTTGACAAATTGCTCGGTCGCCGCATTCCCACCCAGTATAATAAAGCAAACTTTTTTAGACGAAGAAAGCCGGAGCTGGCTCTCAAGCTCCGCTTCAAGTTTCTTTGCGATTTTATATCCATCAATAAACATTTTTTTGAAAATCAGGATTCCGTAACCAATTTCTGTAGCTTACCATACGAACGGCGTGAGGCAGTAATAAAATCGAGCACCTTATGCCAATGTTCAATCAATAAATTAACCTAATTCTTTTTATGGACAAAAGGATAATATCTTACCTCTTGTTTTGGGCTTTTGGATTTCAAAAACCCTTGGCGTTATCTCTCGGAAACCCCCGTCGCGTCGCGAGGCATAGCTCCGCATTTTGGCGAAAACGGCGATTCTATTTTTTGGCTGCGGGACTAGGGGTCGAACCTAGATAGCCAGAGTCAAAGTCTGGAGTCCTGCCATTAGACGATCCCGCAATATTACCAACAAAAAATAACCTTGCTCTGCCAATAAAGAACGTACCACAAAAGTATGTGTCCGACAGCATGTGGCTATATTAGCCCGAAATACGCCTCAAAACAAGTGCTAACAAAATCAGCGAGAATTATTTCTCGCTGATTTTAACTCCCTTTCGCCCTCTTCATGAGTCGTAAATAAATTCCTTTTTCATCTTCTTATAATAACCTGACGCATCGGAGCGAGGGAACAAGGTGCGTTGCCAGAAATCTTCAAGCGCCTCCGCTTTTGACTTGCGCTTAAAAATCGCGATAGCTCTTCTTCTCATCTCACGATAAACCTCCGGAGGAGGTATATGGTTGCCCTCCTCTTTAGGCTCAAGATTACCTTTCAATATCCTGTACGTTATTTTGACCCCATCGGCTATTATCACCACGCGCTTTATGCGACCTATTTTTGGCCACACTTCGACTACGTAAATCTCATACTCTTTCTTTGGTACGTGGATCGAATGGTACGGAAACAACTCTCGCGTGCTCATCGGACACCTCCGCGAATGACGCTACTTTTTGCTACCACTATCAGTATGATCCACAATACGCATCAGCGCAAGCTCAATAGGGAGCGAGGGGACGGCAGCGGTGCGGAGGTCGCGGTAGGTGGAGAGGAGCTCGGAAAGTTCACGGGAGGCGAGTGTTTTCGTCGCCTCCTTGGCGAGTTTTTCGAGGAGTGCAAAGTCTTCTTCCGCTACATCCTCGCGAATTTGCGTGCGCATGCCCGGCGCAAAACGAAGCAGGAGCACGAAGCGCACCTTGCGGACGACGAGGTCGAGGAGGATCTTCATGTCCCCTACCGTTTCCGTCGCGCATGCAAGCGCGGTCAAACCCTGCTCTATTTTCCGGTCCGCAATCGCGAGAATGATGTCATTCACGACACGACTCCCCGGCGCGCCGACAATCATTTCTACTTCTTCCGGCAAAACGACTTTGTCTTTTGACGACGCGATTACTTTCTGAAGAATCCCGAGTGTGTCACGGAACGATCCGTCGCCCAAGAGCGCGAGTAGATCCGCCGAAGATGCCTCCACCTTATAACCTTCTTTTTTTGCAACGGTTTCCACGAGCTTTTTCAATGTCGCGTGAGACGGCTTTTTGAAACGAAACGACTGACAGCGCGACACAATCGTCTCGGGAAGCTTTTCTTCTTCGGTGGTGGCGAGAATGAACACCACGTGCGAAGGCGGCTCTTCAAGTGTCTTCAAAAGCGCGTTGAACGCCTCTTTCGTAAGCATGTGTACCTCATCAATGATGTACACTTTGTATTTTGAATCAAACGGGAGCGTGCGCACCGCCTCGCGGAGCGCACGAATATCATCTACTCCGCGATTCGACGCCGCGTCAATTTCGTACGTGTCGTTCTCCGAAGCACCAATCTCGGAGGCAAAGATGCGCGCAATCGAAGTCTTGCCTGTACCGCGCGACCCGGCAAAAAGATACGCATGCGCGAGCACCCCTTGCGCGAGCGCGCCCCGAAGCGCCCCAACGATAGCTTCCTGCCCAATGACATCGTCAAAAGTCTGCGGACGGTATTTGCGATAGAGGGTGGTATCGGTCATTGCTCACAGTATACCAGAAAGTACGCACGCGCAAAGAGAAAGCGCCACCCCGCAAAAATCATCGGAGTGACGCAAGAAAAGAAGTTGCTAAACGCAAAGAGATATACGCCGAAACACCTTGATCTGTACCCATATCGTGTCAGAAATATCCCTCCAGTGAATCCCCGCAAGGAGCAACGGCTTCACAAGCCAATCGCTTGTTTTGTGAAGATTCGGGAACGGCCGTTCGTGATAATAAGCATCAAAACAGTGAATTGCCTCCATCTCCGTCTTAAACGTATAAGCAACACAGCGATACAGACAACTAACATTGTACCCATACACCAAGAAAGAACGGTTCCGTTTTCCCAACGAGCTACAATTATTTTCTTTTCCTTGGGAAATTTTCGAGATTTCTAAAACGACAAGAAAAGAGACGGGGTCTTCCGGTATAAACGACCTCGTACGTCTAATGATCCGTGCAAGACACACTTTCATGATTTATCTCCTCCATCATAGGAAATGATCTAACCGAAAAAATATTACCACAAAGTTATGCTTTATGCAATATTCGGTGCGGTGCGTAAAAACTCCCGCGCAATGCGCTCCACCATGCCAGCATTTTCCGCATCCATGAGCCGCATGCGGAGCTCTTTGGCGCCGTCGAACCCGTGCGCATACGCTTTGTAGTGTTTCTTCATGATGGCAAAACTCTTCACTCCTCCGAGAAGATTTTCAAAAAGGTGCGTGTGTTCGATCATCACGTCAAATTTTTCCGCAAGCGTTGGCGGGGTTGTACGCGTGGCATCAAAAAGCCACGGATTGCCGAATATCGCACGGCCGAGCATCACGCCGTCGGCGCCAGTGGCGAGCGCTTTCTCTCTTGCATCGGCGAGATCGCGTACGTCGCCGTTGCCGATGATGAGCGTACCGCTTCCCTTTGCCATCTTCACTGCGCGCGCGACCTCCTCCCAGCGCGCGGGTACGAGCGAGAGTTCCTTCCTTGTGCGTGCGTGCATCGTGATCGCGGCAGGTTTCGTTTCGAGAAGTACCTCGAGCCATTCTTCCAGCACATTGGTATTGTATCCGATGCGCGTTTTGACCGAGACGGGGAGATTCCCCGCGCCTTCCTCTGCCGCGCGAATGACTGCTTGTGCGCGTTTGAAATCCTTGATGAGTGCGGCTCCCGCACCTTGCTTCTCGATGGTTTTGTCGGGACAGCCCATATTGATATCAATGCCGTCGAACCCAAGCTCGCGGACAATGCGCGCCGCTTCGCGCATGTGGTCGGGGTTTGCGGTAAAGAGCTGCGCTACGATAGGTCGCTCGCCTTCAGTGTAGGCGAGGTCGTGCATAAGTGCTTCTCGCCCGCGCGATACCAGTCCGTCCGCCGAAACGAATTCAGTCCAAAACACATCGGGTCCGCCTGCCCGTCGTCCACCTGCCAAATGAGCGTGAACAAGCGCTTCACTTGGCTCAGGCAGACCGCCCGGCTCCCCATGCCGACTGTACTTCGCAATGATTCGCCGAAACGCCGCGTCCGTCACATCCGCCATCGGCGCCAACGCAAAAAACGGCTTAGGAAGCTTTGCCCAAAACCCCATGACCAGCTTTTCTGTATTAATTTCTTTCATTAAAAACACTCTAACACAAATCAACGGCAAATTTAAAACGATATATGCCCCTGCTGACATAGACCGCAGGGTAATGTTTGAACTCGCTTCACTCATACAAAAGCGTAGCAGAGACCACGCGGTATTGACCTATATTCAAGCGAGTGAGCGAAGAATAAAAGTAATCTTTTACTCTTCCGAACGAGTGCAGAATATTTGGTATTCCATATATTAGCTCCTCGGCACCACAAGAGCACTTCTTGTTTTCTAAAGAAAACAAAGTCTCCCGGAAACAAAAAAGATTACTTTTTTGTTTCGCTCGCTCTACGTCGCTAATAAACCCACATGGACATCCGGTGTCCATGTGGTATATGCAACATAAGAACCCTTGCGTGAAAGAATACGCAAGGGTTACATTCAGAGAAAAGTATCCCCGATTATTCAAGTCATGATGCCATAGCCCTTCAATCTCAGCCCTATTCACGGTCTTTTTCCAATTCTTTAGACAATCTTTTGTGTAGTCATTTTTCCACCCGCTGATATCAAATCCGGCTCTTCTCCAGATATCCCTTGAACTGACTCCCTGCGCATGTTGTTCCAATACCCTTTTCTTGAACTTGCATGTGTATGTGATTGATTTTGCCGTACATTTTTCAATATACGGATTCTTGCTCAATCTATTAATTTCCTCACTCGAATATATGTGCGTACTCATGTTTTTTTGTTAGTTTGCGTCTCCCCGATTCTGGAAACAGGAGCGGCTGGTCCCATTTCTACATATGACAACATTATAATCCGCAACACCCATGTTCATCCCCTCTCCCGTACACGTGTCTCTCTTGATTGAGGTATTGGGGCTCTCAAATTTATTTATACTGACTACTACTGCACCAGAAAATGTATTACCTGTACTATCCGAGGCACAAGACGTAAAATCCAGGCTCTGATCGTGAGAAAAATCATACGCATAAAAATAATTATCGTCGCAGGCATTATTAAACATTCCAGTCCCCGTGATATTATCCGGACAATTGTGTAATGGATCTCTTGGAACAGACGACATGTACGGCAACAAGGCCTCTTTAAACGGATCAGTTGAATTATTTTTGCCACCACATAATCCTCCAATACATTGTCCTTCATAACCGATACCATCGGTCCCATCAGGGAAGCGTCCTTTATCCAAATGAAATAGCTGAAGGGCAATGATTACCTGCTTGATTTCGCTTATTCGCTTCACATCCCTCGCCCGCTTACGCACGTCTTGCATTGACGCGGTAACGATAGAAGCAAGGAGGCTAATAATAGAGATAACCACAAGGAGCTCTATTAACGTAAAACCTGTGCGTTTTCGCCAACACATACTGCCACTCTTAATAAATCTTATCATGTTTTATGTACATAGCATTGCTACTTTCTGTACTCTAATACTAGCATTTGCCCGAATCTTTTTCTAGAGAAAACTGAAGTGAGCGGAGATACCTCCAACCAAAAGCCCCGACATCGCGCCGGGGCCTTTATTCTTTCCTTACTTGGAGGCTAAGCCTCCAAGTAACTTTTTTGTCCAACGTCTAAGCGAATTAGTAGTCCATCCCCATACCACCCATGTTGGGCATACCGCCGCCGCCTTTTTCTTCCTTTGGCTCGTCCGTGATTGCCACCTCGGTCGTAAGGACCCCGCTTCGCGTTACTTTGACCGGGTCGATGATCCCCGCCGCGAGCATATCGGATACGATTTCATCCGTTACCGCATTATAGCCGGCATTTCCGTGCGCCTTTTTTACTTTTTCCACAATAACTGAACCATCGTCTTTGCCTGCATTCATTGCAATCTGGCGAAGCGGTGCCTCGAGCGCTTTGAGCAAAATCTGATAGCCGACTCTGAATTCCATACCGAATTCCTCGACTGCTTTCATTTTTTTCTTGGCAACACTTTCCGCCGCCTTGATGAGCGCCGTGCCGCCACCGGGGACAATCCCTTCTTCAATCGCCGCCTTCGTCGCATTCACCGCATCTTCAATTTTCAATTTCAAGTATTTCATCTCGGTTTCCGTCGCCGCGCCGACTTTGATCACCGCGACACCACCGGAGAGTTTTGCAATACGCTCCGCGAGTTTTTCCCCGTCGTATTTTGATTCGGTTTTCTCAAGCTGTGCTTTGAGGCTTAGAACGCGCGCTTCGATGTCCGCCTTCTTGCCTTTTCCGCCGGCAATAATCGTTTTGTCTTTTGTGGCAATAACTTTACCCACTTTGCCAAGCATGGAAAGTTCCGCGTTCTCGATTTTAAAACCAAGGTCTTCGGAAATAACCGTGCCACCGGTCGTGACGGCGATGTCTTCGAGCATTTCTTTCTTCTTGTCGCCATACCCCGGCGCTTTGATAGCGAGCACGTTGAAACCACCGCGAAGTTTGTTCAACACAAACGTCGTAAGCGCCTCTCCATCAACATCATCGGCGATAATCACGAGGTCTTTCTTGCCGCTCTGCGCAAGTTTTTCCAAAAACGGGAGCACCTCCTTCACGGTCGAGATTTTCTTGTCGATGAGGAGAATCGGCACATCGCGGTATTCCGCCTCCATGCGATCGGGATTGGTAATCATGTAGGGTGACACATAGCCGCGGTCGACCTCGAACCCTTCAACGATTTCGCGGTCGACACCAAACGACTGTGATTCTTCAACCGTCACCACACCGTCCTTGCCGACTTTCTCGATTGTATCTGCGATGATGCGCCCGATTTCTTTCGACTCTGCCGAGATGGTTGCGACCTGCATGATTTCTTCTTTGCTCTTGATGGGTTTTGCCATGTGCTTGAGTGCGGCAACCACATCGTCTTTTGCCGCTTCGATGCCGAGCCTGATCCCCATCGCATTGATACCCATCGTCGTCTGCTTCACCCCTTCGGATACGATTGCCTGCGTGAGGATGACCGCCGTCGTCGTACCGTCGCCCGCGACGTCGTTTGTCTTGGTCGCGACTTCTTTGATAATCTCCGCACCCATGTTCTCAAACTTATTGGAAAGCGTAATGTTAAAGCGATAATGAGTGAGGGGGGAGTTGCACTAATAGGAGTAGGAGAATCTGATGCAGAGAATAGAGCAAAGGATTCAGTTCAAAAAGCATTGGAAAATCCTTTAATTGATGTAGACATTTCTAACGCAACTGGTGCATTGATTAATATTTCCGGCGGAGAAAATCTTACTTTAGATGAATCTAGGCAGATTGTTGATACGGTAGCTCAAAGATTAGATCCTCATGCTAAAATCATCTGGGGAGCCCAGATTTACAAGGATTTAGAAAAAACCATTAGGACTATGTTAATAATTACAGGGGTCAGTTCAGACCAGATATTTGGAGAAGATAACCGTGTCGCCCACCTTTACATGGGGCGCGACCACCGTGCCCGCCTCGGTCGTGCGTCCAGCGCCTACCGCGACGACGACTCCTTCTTCCGGACGCTCCTTGGAAACGGTCTCAGGAATAATGATCCCACTTTTTGTCTTGGTAACCTCTTTTTCTACGCGCACCAATACGCGGTCACCGAGAGGTACAATCTTTCGTTTTGTGCTCATATGTTTAATAAAGGTTAACTGATAATATTAATGTCCCGAGGACATTACATTGTGTTCCTACAGTATAACCATCGCACGCCAACATGCAAGTGTTTGAGTAGAATTTAGAATATGGAATGTGGAATATGAAATGAAAATTAAAAAACACTCTTGCCGCTCCCCAACCGCACACGAACCGACGCGAACAAGCTGATATTGTATTCCATAATCCACCCCCCTAATATTTAGTGCCGTGGTCCAAGACCATCTCGAACATCTTCAACGAACACCTGTTCTGCCTTTATCCTACAAAGAATTATTCTCTCTGTCACAGAACGATGCCAGATACTACTTTGACCGATTAATGATATTTCGGATGATCTGATCAATCTCTTTTGGCATCTCGCCTAAATTCGCATGCGGAAAAAACTGCGACAAGACAATCGGGCGCATACCGGAGAGAAAAATTTTTTCATCTTTAACATACACATTTATTTTGCACGGCATACAAAGTCCGATTTTGATATCCGCATTCAAAAACTCATTCGCGTACTTGGCATTACAAAATTCAACTATTTTAAATGGGTCTCGGGGGAACCCTTTCTCTGCCAATGCCCCCTGCACATCATGAATATACAAAACCCGCATACCAGCTTTTGCAATTTCCTCTTGCACTGCGATAACCGCTTCGTCAAAAGGTTTTGTCGTAGTCATTGTGTAATCAAATTCCATCATGTTTATACCATTCACAACTAATGCTTTCCGTTAGCATTCAAAATAGCGTGGCGAGACGAAGTGAAAAATTTGAGGCATCTAAATATATACCAAAAATTTTCACAAAGTCATAGTTCGCTATTTTAGATAATTGGCAGAATTGATTAATTGTGGATGGTATATATAATACTCCAGCTTCTCCTCTGGAGCAAGTTCAAAACCATTCCAACCCTCTGTTATTTCCATTTCCAATTGAGTATCTCTGGCATATCCTCGCCGTGCTTATTAATATATTCTTTGTGCAGAGTAAGTTTATCCTGCATCATTTGTTTCAAAGAATCACCGCTATGCCCAAACTGAGGTAAGCGATCAATAACATCAATGACAAGGTGATAACGATCCATTTGATTGAGCACCGTCATATCAAAATTTGTAGTAATGGTGCCCTCTTCTTTATAGCCGCGCACGTGGATATTTTTATGATTGGTTCGCCGATAGGTGAGACGATGAATAAGCCACGGGTATCCGTGAAAGGCAACCATAACTTGTCTATCCTTGGTAAAAAGTGTGTCGAAGTCAGCATCGCTTAGCCCGTGTGGATGTTCAGACTGCGGCTGAAGTTTCATGAGGTCAACAATATTCACCATGCGAATCTTTATTTCCGGAATATGCTCACGCAAAATCATAATCGCGGCGAGAATCTCTCGTGTCGGCACATCTCCACAACTCACCATCACCACATCGGGATCACCACCTTGATTATTGCTTGCCCACGACCATACCCCGATGCCCTCGGTGCAATGTTTCATCGCGGCTTCCACCGAAAGCCACTGCGGAGCCTGATATTTCCCCGCGATAACAACATTCACATAATGCTTACTGCGGAGACAATGATCATAAACAGAGAGGAGGCAATTCGCATCCGGAGGAAGATAGACGCGCACAATTTCCGCCTTTTTATTAATCACGTGATCGATGAACCCAGGATCCTGGTGAGTAAAACCATTGTGCGCCTGTTGCCACACGTGCGAAGCAAGCAAGTAGTTGAGCGATGCGATTTTCCTGCGCCACGGAAGATGGAGTGTCACCTTGAGCCACTTCGCATGCTGATTAAACATTGAATCGATAATGTGGATGAACGCCTCATAGCTATTGAAAACCCCGTGCCGACCCGTAAGCAGATACCCTTCGAGCCACCCTTCACACTGATGCTCGGAGAGCATTTCCATTACCCTTCCGTCGGTTGAAAGAAATTCGTCGCCTTCATGGATCCGCGCATTCCATTGACGATTGGTGACATCAAAGACCGAACCCAAGCGATTAGAGAGTGTTTCATCCGGTCCGAAAATTCTAAAGTTGCGAGTTTCTTTATTAAGTAGAATTATATCACAAAGGAAATTCCCGAGAACCTGTGTGTCTGCCGCCTGCACCGCACCGGGAGTAACCACTGGAACCGCATATTTTTCAAAAGGAGGCATGACGAGATCCTTGAGAAGGAGCCCTCCATTTGCGTGCGGGTTGGAACCCATCCTCCTTTCTCCTTTGGGGGCAAGTTCTGCAAATTCTTCTTTCAGTCTCCCGTTCTCATCAAAGAGTTCTTCGGGGCGATAACTTTTCATCCACTGTTCCAGCTCCGCAAGATGCTCCGGGTGTTCGTAATCAATAGAAAGTGGCACCTGATGGGAACGGAAAGAGCCTTCGTTTTGCAATCCGTCGACTTCCCGGGGACCCGTCCAACCTTTTGGAGTCTGGAGTATTATCATGGGCCAGCGTGGACGCGAAGGATTTCCCGACTTGCGTGCAGCTTCTTGTATTCGCTTAATCTCGAGAATAACCTTATCAAGCACCGTCGCCATTGCTTGGTGAACAATCTCCGGGTCACGACCCTCTACAAAGTACGGTTCCCAACCATATCCTCGAAAAAGTTGCTCGAGTTCATCGCGCTCTATGCGAGCAAAAATGGTAGGGTTCGCAATCTTGTATCCGTTCAAGTGAAGTATCGGGAGTACCGCTCCGTCGGTGATAGGGTTCAAAAATTTATTGGAGTGCCAAGAAGTTGCGAGTGGGCCTGTTTCCGCTTCACCGTCACCCACGACACAAGCGACGATGAGATCCGGATTATCGAATACTGCACCAAAAGAATGACTGAGCGAATACCCAAGCTCTCCCCCTTCGTGGATGGACCCGGGGCACTCCGGGGAAACGTGGCTCGGGATACCACCGGGAAAAGAAAACTGAGTGAAAAGCTTTCTTAGTCCTTCTTCGTCTTGACTGATGTTCGGATAAATCTCACTGTACGTCCCTTCGAGATAGGTGTTCGCAACAAGCGCAGGTCCGCCGTGTCCAGGACCTGAAACATAAAACATATTGAGGTTAAACTCTTTGATAATACGGTTGAGATGTACATATATAAAATTCTGCCCCGGGGTCGTACCCCAGTGCCCAAGCAAAGTCGGCTTCACATGCGCGAGCTCGAGTGGCTTCTTGAGAAGCGGGTTGTCAAAAAGGTAAATCTGCCCCACAGACAAGTAGTTGGCAGCACGCCAGTACGCGTTCATCTTGTGGAGCATTTCAGGAGAAAGTGGTTTATTTGTTTCGTGCATAAATTATTTACCGATTAACTCTTGAATGATGTGCGCAATCGTGAGCTCTTCGTCTGTGTGCATCACCCGCACACACACGGGGGTTGATATGGATGAAATGATATCTTCGTTGCTGTCGTTGCGCGCAAGATCGAGCGTAATCCCAAGAAACCCAAGCCCTTCGCATATGCGCGCGCGAATGAGCGGGGCATTCTCGCCCATCCCTCCCGTAAAGATGATCGTCTCCACCCCGCCAAGCGCTGTGATGTACGCGCCGATGCGCTTTTTCGCTTCATAACAAAAAAGCGCTACTGCTTCACGAGCACGCTCATCGGTCGCTTCGCGCCCGAGAAGGTCGTGCATATCGGAACTCGTTTCTGATACACCCAAGAGACCTGATTCATGATTGATGAGATGGTTGATCGCGTCGCGTGAAAGTCCCTCGCTCTCCATGATGTATAACAGTGTGCCAGGATCAATGTCGCCCGTGCGTGAGCTCATGAGGATGCCTCCCGTCGGCGTGAAGCCCATGCTCGTATCAACACTCTTTCCTTCCTTTACTGCGGTGATGCTTGCTCCATTACCAAGGTGCGCGATGATTACCCGCCCTTTTGCTTTTTCCGGATCTGAGCTTTGTAGTCCTTCCATAATAGAAGAGAGCGAAAGCCCATGGAACCCATAACGTCGCACTCCTTTTGATTCGAATCGTCGAGGAAGTGGTAGCAACTGTGCCACACGGGGCATGTCGCGATGAAAAACCGTATCAAAACAAGCGACCTGTGGAAGTGCGGGATGTTGCTTGGCAAACATTTCCATAATCGCTATTTCAAATGGCAGATGCTCCGGGTCGAGAGCGTTTATTTCTTTGAGTTCTGCAATGAGCTCGCTGGTAACAACAAGATGATTCTTTCGTCCCATACCATGCACAATTCGATGCCCAATTGCGACAACACGACTAAAGTCAACGTGTTCCAAGAGGAACAAGTCCAGTATCTTCATTACTGCCGCAAAATCTCCGTCAGGGATTTCACGCGTTTCCTCCTTACCGGTGGCGACAGCATACGAAAGTGTCGTCCCATGAAGCCCGATGCGTTCAATTTTCCCGTGCAGTGTACGCGAAAATAAACCGTCGCCCGAATAGAGCGCAAACTTAACGCTCGAGGAACCGCTGTTGATTGTCAGAATAAATGTTTCCATTCTTTAATAGTAATAATAACATACATGGACAACACTACTAGAGAGTTAATTTTCTCCGCCTGAGCAACAGCGCGTTAAACGCCACGATCACCGTCGACACGCTCATAAAGACCGCCGCGAGCGCGGGCTCCAAAATAATCCCCTGCGCATAGAGCACGCCCGCGGCAAGCGGTATGGCGATGATGTTATACCCCGTTGCCCAGAAAAGATTCTGCACCATCTTTACATACGTAAGTTTTGAGAGTTTGATAATCTTGGGAATATCGCGCGGATCACTCCGCACCAAAATGATACCCGCAGATTCGATGGCGACATTTGTCCCTGCGCCAATAGCAATACCGATATCCGCCTGCGTGAGCGCGGGTGCATCATTCACCCCGTCACCAACCATAGCGACTTTCATTCCTTCTTTCTGGAGCAGTTTCACTTTGTCCGCCTTCTCGTTTGGCAATACGCGCGCAAAATATTTATCAACACCAAGTTCTTTGGCAACCCACGAAGCTACTTCTTCCGAGTCGCCCGTAATCATTGCGATTTTGACGCCGAGTGCCTTAAGACTCTGGATTGCCTCGCGTGATTCCGGTCTGATGACGTCCGCAAGGACAATACTTCCAACCAATTTTTTATTCTCGATTACATGGATAGCTGTTTTCCCTTGGCGCATGAGCGCAGAAACTTTTTCTTGATACTCTTTCGACATTTGTATCCCCGTATCTAAAAGCAATTGATCGCTTCCAACCATCACTTCTTTTTCATGTATCTTTGCCTTTGCTCCCTTCCCCGCCAAACGCTCAAACGACCCAACTGCTCCGAGCTTGATATTTCTTGCAACTGCCTCATCAACCATCGCTTTTGCAAGCGGGTGCTCCGACTGACTGTTCACCGATGCCGCGAGTGCCAAAACATCTGCCTCGGTAAATCCTTCTGCCGGAACAATAGTATCCACACCAAACTCCCCCTTCGTAAGCGTCCCCGTTTTATCAAAGAGCACAATACCGACATTTCGCGCCGCTTCAAGCGCCAGCCGTTCTCGGATGAGGAGACCACTCTGCGCCGCCATCGTGGTGGAGATAGATGCGACCAGCGGCACCGCAAGCCCGAGCGCATGCGGGCACGCAATCACGAGAACTGCCACGAGGCGTTCAGTCGCAAAAACAATCCCCCTATCTCCGAAAAGCCAGAAGACAAACGTGAGTCCGCCGGCTCCTATGGCAATGATAGTAAGGTAAAAAGCGGCATGGTCGGAAAGAATCTGCAAACGCGATTTGCTCGCTTGCGCATCGTCAACAAGCCGCATGATACCGGCAAGAAACGTATGCTCGCCAATTTTTGTTATCCTCACCTCGAGACTTCCGTCGCCGTTAATCGATCCGGCGATGACTTCACTCCCCACCGTCTTTGAAACAGGCTTCGATTCTCCGGTAATAATCGATTCATTGAGCTCGGACTTCCCTTCGATAATCACTCCGTCAGCGGGGACTTTAGCGCCCGGACGCACGAGCACGATATCTCCAGCCACGAGTGCACTGATGGGGACCACTTCTGTTTCAAGAACTCCGCCCGAGTCATCCTTTCCACTTTCCACTTTCGACTTTCCGACTATTTTTTCCGCCGTGTCAGGAAGTAATTTTGCGAGTTCCTTGAGTGAACCTTGCGCTCCCAGAACCGCGCGCATCTCGATAAAATGCCCGAGAAGCATGACGGCGACAAGAGAAGCAAGTTCAAACAAAAGATCATGCCCCGTGCCGGCGATTATGGAAACGGCGCTATAGACATACGCCGCGGTTATCGCAATGGTAATCAAGGTCATCATGCCGGGAAGCCGTGCGCGAATTTCGCGATATGCACCATTGATGAATACGAAACCGCAATAGAAATAGAGGATTGAACCAAGCGCAAGGACAGCGTATTGCCACCCGAAAAACTCTGGGCCACGCAAACCAAAGAGCTCAAACGCCATTTCGGAATAAAAGAAAATAGGAACGGTCAATGCCAACGTAATCCAGAATTTTTTCAAAAAGTCTCCGGTGATGTGCCCTTCGTGCTTGCCATGAATTTCAGAACCTGTATCAGGCTTTTGACTTTTGACTTTTGACTTTTGGACTGTCAGTGTCATCCCACACTCCGGACACAAACCCGGCTTATTTCGCACAATATTCGGATGCATCGGGCAGGTATAAAGTATTTTCTCCATACCATAACAATACCACAAAAAAACAAGTCCACCTCCATCAAAAAACTGCCGTTGAGGCAGTTTTTTGATGGAGAAAATCCTCCCCGATATAGACCCCTGCTGACCTAGACCGCAGGGGCCTATATTAGCTCCTCGGCACCACAAGAGTACTTCTTGTTTTCTAAAGAAAACAAAGTCGCTTGGAAACGAAAAAGATTACTTTTTCATTTCGCTCACTCTACGTCGCTAATAAGCTTCGAATCTTACTCGTACTGTAACTCAATCTTATCTTTATCTTTCATGTGATAATTTTCAAATTCTGTGTTTTCTTTCCCGTTTACTGTCATCTTCATATTCGCACCAAACGAGCGCATGTCTTTTTTCCACACTTTAAAAAACTCTCCGAGCATTAGGTCATCCGCGCGAACAATCCCCGGAAATTCCATGTGAATAATATTTGGTTCTCCATCATGCGTATGCATTGGATTGTGTCCTCCAACAAGACCTGTGTTTGGAGGAACATCAACACGTTTCCCTTTCACTATAATCGCGAGGTCAGCGTGATAATGAAGCCCTTTTTGGCTCACAAGACTTTCATCCCTAGTCTCTTCCTTTTGCTCTGTGCTTTGCAAAAAAACACCAAGAGCAAGAATAAACACAATAACAGTCGATGCAATAATAATGACGATTTTTTTATTTTTCATAAACCCTAGTATGCACTCACCGGAGAAAAGAAGCAAGGTTAGCAAGTTGACACTGGCTGTCGCGTGCTCCGCATCCGTTCCACGCAATTTTGCGCTTCTATTCAAACCCGAAAACAACTTTATTGCCGAAACGCAGATCGACATAATACAATTTTCTAAATGGTGCGGCACTCGGCGGGAATTGCGTAGGGATCGCGGCGAGAAGATTTTTCAAAAGCTCTGCGGAGTTATCACTGTCTTTGAACCGAATCTCCGCCCCTGTGAGCATCGGGTATTTCGTACTTACGGCAACAATAATCCCGTACTGACCTTCGGGCTTCATGATGACACGGAGCGTCTTTCCCACGTCGCGATTGAGCGTGCGCTCAAACGGGTACACGCGCACAAAGCGCGACTCTTGCACCCGCGCACGCAATGGCTCTACCCCCTTGAGTATACCCGATGCGCTCTCAAGTGGTCCGTATATTTCGAGATACACACCTTCGGAAAACGTTGGCGCACGGTCAAAAATAAATCCCGTCTCGTCGAGAAACCAGCAATCAGCAAGCAAAAACCTTTCTCTGCCCGTATCCCCTCTGCGTCTTTTTGTGTCCAGTCCGCGACCGTCCGCGTCTTTCCCGCACCAAAGTGCAAACGGCTTGCGCTCGGTAACCTGCGCGACGATTGTGTGTGCATCCATTTTATGCACGACGACATTTTGAATACGCGGAAATTTCTCCACCAACCCCGCCTCTATTTCCCGCCGTGGAAACAGCGAACTATTGTCCCGCGCATACACGAAATAGTAATTCCCTTGCAGTTTTTCCTTGATCACGTCGACAATGTCTTCACGATCAATAGTACTGTTCCCAATGACGTCAACCTGCGTAATTTTAAAACTTTCATGCTGCGATATTCCCCCTCCAGTCACAAAAAACAAAAACACGAGGAGTGCAACTGCCACCACGTGCGAAAACCATGCTCTTATATGTTCCTTAATCCTTACAATAATCGTAACGGTGCGTGGCATGAGTTTCTCATAGGAAAGTGAATACTACCTCAAACGACTTTTGCCCATCATGTACGGGCGAAGCACCTCGGGGACCGTAATAGACCCGTCGGCGTTTTGATAGTTTTCGATGAGTGGTACGAGAATACGCGGGGAAGCAAGGGCTGTGTTATTGAGCGAGTGGGCAAAACGCATTTTACCATCGGTATCTTTGTAACGAATATTCAAACGGCGTGTTTGGAAATCATGAAAGTACGAGGCTGAATGTGTTTCGCGATATTTACCTTCAGACGGAACCCATGCTTCGATATCGTATTTTTTAACCTGCCCCAAGCCGAGATCGCCGCCACAATTCACCACGACGTGATACGGGATCTTTAAACCCTGCATGATCTCTTCGGAGATTGCAGTGAGTTCTTCATGATACTTCACACTCTCTTCATGACTCGCTTTGCAGAGGATTACTTGTTCCATTTTGAAAAATTCGTGCACACGCACAAGACCTTTCGTGTCCTTGCCGTGACTCCCCGCTTCGCGACGAAAACACGGAGAAAACGCGATAAACTTTTTCGGCAAATCTTCCTTGCGGAGCACCTCGTCCATGTGGTATCCCATCATTCCCACTTCGCCCGTACCCGCAAGATATGTATCATCCTGTGTTTTGTATAAATCCTCTTCGCTTTGAGGAAGAAATCCCGTGCCGACAAATGATTCTCTTTTCAAAAGTGACGGGACGATTATCGGCGTAAAGCCTTTTGCGACAAATTTTGCAAGTACAAACTGCCAAAGTGCAAAATTTAAGAGTACCGCGTCATTCTTTAGATAGTATCCACGAAAACCGGCGACTTTTGTCCCTCGTTCAAAGTCCGCCATATCGTGCATTTGGAGAAGAGTCATTTGATCTTTCGGTGCAAAATCAAACTTCGGAATCTCTCCCCACGCGCGTACCTCGGCATTATCCGCGTCGCTCGTTCCCTCCGGGACCGACATATCGGGAATGTTCGGCACTTGCACCATGAGTATCTGCCACTCTTTAGTCGCCGCCGCCAGTTCCTCTTCTTTTTTTTGAAGCGTCTCTTTGGCAAGTTTTGATTCCGTAATCATCTGCTCACGCGCTACGGGATCGATTGCACGCGCCACGCTTGCGGCGGTTTCATTTTGTTTGCCACGCAAAGCCTCCACCTCCGCAAGTATCGCGCGGCGCTTGTCATCGACGAGGAGAAGTGCATCCACACTGAAGTCGATGTGTTTCCTTGCGGCACCGACGGCGATCAAGTCTTTGTTCTCACGAATAAATTTGATGTCGAGCATATGCGAAAATTATAGCAGAAAACGATGTTTATGTACAAAAATATTCTTTGGAGCATACACGGATAATACGCTACAGCGTATTATCCGTGTATGCTTCAGTAACTACACGTAACTACCTGAGTATCTTTAAATACTCATACGACACTGCCCATGCTACACTATCTGTACCATGTCATCCACGCCCTACAAGATTCGTCGTCTACTACCCGAGGAATTTCCACCTGCTCTTTTAGAGATCCCTCAAGTTCCGCAGGAACTTTTCATTGCAGGAGAACTCCCCGACCCGCACGGATACTATTATCTGTGTGTTGTGGGGTCGCGCAAATACACAAGCTACGGACGCGAAGCGCTCGAACGTATCATCACGGGGCTTGCAGGGTATCCTATCGTGATCGTGTCGGGGTTGGCACTCGGTATTGATGCTCTTGCGCATCGTGCCGCGCTCGACACGGGGCTTCTCACAATCGCAGTGCCTGGTTCCGGTCTCGCGCCCGACGTACTCTATCCACGCACGAACCTTGCCCTTGCCCGCGAGATCCTCACGAACGGTGGAGCACTTCTCTCCGAGTTTGAGTCCGACCTTCATG
>LCOP01000020.1 GCA_000996605.1 Parcubacteria group bacterium GW2011_GWA1_47_8 | reverse complement strand
TCGGCTACATGAGCCCGATGCAGTTTGAGGCCAATTATCAACTAACTTGTGTATCTAAAATTCACGAAGTAGTTGTCTCAAATTAGGGGGTCAGACCAACGAGTAATTCAAAGTGATGAGTCACCTTCGACAAACAATATGCTACTATTTGGTTGAATACTTCTATCCTTGTATTCAAGTAAAGACCTCCCTAAAAATAGTTTAATCAGTTTAATTATCAATTAGAAATAAGGAAGCGACCGCTTCCTTATTTCTAATTAAATTATGCAAAAAAGGTTATTTGAGATCAGGCTCTCAGGACTTAGGGAGCTTAAAATATTTTCTTACCACCCTATCGTGCTCGATAGAGTCAGCAATAATATATAAAATTTCTTTTCCCATCATGAAGTCTGCTTTAATGAGCGCAATGAGCTCTTCGCAATTGTACGGGTACACCCACACACTGTTTTGTAATTTTAAAAACCCTATCTTTTGTAGTATCAGTCTGAATTTGTCTCGTGACGCCTTTTTTGTTTCGTGAATATCAAAGATGATAATCCTCCACTTTCCATCCCATTTTTTAGGCACAATGACTTTAAACTCATTTCTTTCAAGAATTTCGATTGCCCTCTCCCCCTCTTTCGTCAATCTCAAGAAAACACTGCTTCCATTTTTTTCCCATGCAATCAGCCCTTTGGCACATAATCTCTTTATCGCATTATTTATCCCATATTTTTGATATTTTTTCTTTTTGTCTGGATCAAGATGTTTTAACAAAGAAACCGCATTTGGCGTAAGCGCCGCCATACTCAAAACCCCTGCAATGTATAATGAATTCAGAATTACTTTTTGAATCTTTGAATTCCTTATCTTCTTTTTCAATTTTTCTTCTGCTCCGTGCATACATAAAGTTTATCATACTAATTTATAATTGCGAATAAGGAAGCGGTCGCTTCCTTATTCGCAATTTCTTAGTTTTTAATAATTTTTAATAGTTTTTAAATTAGTTTCCTAAAATAAACCTCCTCGCGGCAGAAACCGCGGGGAATCAAGTTCAAATACTTTGAATTACGAAATTCTAGTCCCCCGTCTTTGCGAGTAAATACTCCTGCGAAGCAATCCAGAGTTTATCACGTATAATCCTAGATTGCTTCGCTTTGCTCGCAAAGACGATACGAGAATACGGTAGTTTCGGAATTCAGAGTCAAATAATCCTTTTGGGGGATTCAATAGGACGGGGTACTAGTTGGTCACCTCGCTCCATGTTGTGCCTGTTATCGCACCGTCGGTGTCGAGAGTCACGGTCGCTTGGAGGATTCGTGTGCTTGCCTTCATAATACCTTTCGAAGTAACCGTTTTTGAGGTGTCGTTCCCCGTCACTTGAACTTTGGCACAATCATTCCCCGTACTACATCCACTGGTACTGAAATCAATCGTATAACAATCGGTTGTTGCGCATAAATACGTCTTGTTCCGCGCGATCTTTATGAGCGCATCACGCGCGCCCGCTTCGGCATAAAAGAGCGCCTTGGATGACTGGCTGTTCCCTTGCGAAATGAAGAGCTCCGTGAAAGAAAGCGTTGTAATCCCCACCGCAATAACGAGAGATACAATTCCAAGAAGGATGACAGTAGGGAGCGTTGCGAGACCTTTTTGGTAGAATTTGGAATTTTGAATTTGGAATTTGGAGAAAAACGAACCCAGTATCCTAAGTCCCTTCTTCCATATTCCATATTCTATATTCCATATTCTGTTCTTGACGTATCCCATATTCTATATTCTATCTAAACGTAATCGTCGTACGAAGAGTATCCGTATACCTCCAATCGGTACTCGACGAATTATATTGAAATGTCATCACCACCTGCACTGCGGTTGTGGTTGCGCCGCTGGCACCAATATTCGGATTATAATTCTCCAGCCGTGTAAAGGTCGGTGTATCGACGGAAACCAAGCTCCCTGTTGTCGTCGCGACAACACCGTTTTCAGTGCGTCGCAATGCCCCCCCCAGCATATCATACACAACAGGAACCCCCGACACCGTCAAACTAAGGGTATTTGCGGGAGTACCGAGAACGGGAGTCGAGATTGCTCCCGCATTTTTTACATCCTGCTTGATGCGCTCCGCCGCAAAACGAACCGCACTATTGACCTCGCTCCGCGCCTCTGCTTGCCCGCGTCCTTTTGCGAGCATAATAAACGCGTCTGAAATAACGACCATGAGACCGGAGAGGATAGCAATGTAGATCAAAAGCTCGAGGAGGGACATTCCTGCTTGGGCGGAACGCGGAACGCGGAACGCGGAACGACCCGTATCCTGAATTCCGTATTGATTATTCTGTGTTCTGTGTTCCATGTTCGATATTCTGCCCCCTACGGTGCCCAATTCACCACCACATCCTCCACTGTTGGCGTATATGTGCCCGCATCTGTACAATTATTTGAGCAGATACGAACCTTATAGCGAAAATATTGTTTGTTATTCCACGCTGTTTGACACGCCTCCCCTTTTAGCTCAACAGGAGTGCCAGGCGTTGTCGCATCAAACCAATCTCCCGACGAGCAGAGGTCACCACCAATATACGTCCACGGACCAGTAGACGCATCAGAGGCGGAAAACTGAAACTTTACCTTTCCCTCGTTTACACCAGGCCCGCCGAGCGTCCCCTTCCACATCACGGAATTATACCCTGCGCCATCAGCGCTTCCTGTTGAATCAAAAACCGCTGAGGTAAGATCGCCGAAAGCAGGCATACCTGCGCACGGTGGCGGCTTGTATTGGTGCGACTCGGTCATTGTTACTCCAAGGTTGTAGACCAGAATTCCAACAAGGTTAAGGTCGAGGATGTAATTATAGTTACCCGCAGACTGAGGATTGATTTTGTTGGTGGGGTCTTTATAAATCAATTCAAAAGGCGTCGGGGTGGGGCCCACACTCGGAAAATTAAATGTTTGGAGAGTTGCCGTATCACCGTTGATTTTAGCTCCAATCGTGGCGCCACCGCCAGATGTATATACGCCGGAGATGGTGAAATAAAGAGACTTTACTGGGTTCGTAATACCCGAGAGGTTGTCACCGATATAGAATGAGAAGCCTGTCGAGGTTGCGGTACTCAACGATACGTCGGAGGAACCGACAAAATGTGTGGTGGTTTTTACTTTTTCATTCGAGGGCGACCCGTCAACACACGCCGGTGGCGCATACCGGTGTGACTCGGTCATTTTAATTCCGAGACCATAGACCGTGATTCCAGAAGGAGCTACATCCAAAACATAGTTGTATGCCCCCGCAGACTGAGGATTGATTTTGTTGATGGGGTCTTTATAAATCAATTCAAAAGGCGTCGGGGTACTCCCCACATCAGGGAGAGTGAAGGACTGGAGCGTTGCCGCATCGCTATTAATCGTCGCTCCAAGGGTTCCGTTCCCCGTATACACGCCGGAGATGGTGAAATAAAGAGACTTTACCGGGTCCGTACCCGAGAGGTTGTCACCGACATAGAATGAAAAGCCCGTCGAAGTTGCGGTGATCAAAGATACGTCAGAGGAACCGACAAGGTGCTCGGTGGTTTTGATTTGATCCGCCGCAAAAGCCGAGTATGCAATGACTCCAAATCCGAGTATAAAAAATATCGCGCGTATGATTTTCATAAAACTTATCGTACACGCACCGACGACCCGCCAAACGAATGCGCGATCACGTAATCCCACGCCTTCGCATCGGTATTGTATACAAAATTGAGCCCCGTCATTGTCGCACCGATAAATTGAGGGTTTTCAGAGAGACGCCCGATCGCCCATACGGCATCACGTTCAGCAAAATTAGCTGGAACGTCAGCCCCAAAGACCTTCAGAGGGATTTCTTTTTGCGTGATAACAACATCATGTTCCACCACCACTTCATATCCTTTCTTTTTTACCTTTGACCCAAACACCACTTGCCATCCGAGAGACCTTCCATCGACCATAACAGTGCCTAATGATTTAATAAATATAAGCTTTACATCTGGTGACCAACTCTGCGCAACAGGTAAAGCAGTGAGATACGCCCCATGTGTGGTAAGCACCGCTCCGGCAACGACCACTCGTTCTTCGTTATTCCTCGGTACAAGTGGCACTCTATAAGCATCTTTGTTGGGAAACCAGCCCTCCGTGCCCGTGCGAGTTGTTTCTGTCGGTATTTTAATTGTTTCTTCAACAACACGCGCGCCACCGAGAATTGCGCGTTTAGCGTCGCCATTTCCATAGTAATAGACTATGGTACTCGCAACAACGACTACTACGGTTGCTATAATAAAAATCACGCGCTTCTTATTGTCCTTAAAAGATTCGTTCATATTATGGCGTATAAGAGTATTGTACAACAATATCTGCAGAAGTTATGTTTATTGAGGTGTTTGTTTCTGGCGTTACCGTAAGTGTATTTGTTTCAGGGTCAACGACAATCGCCTGAACGGGGTGAAGGATCTTGAAAAAACTTTTACTCGACGCAGGAACAACGTAAGTACGAGAAGGCTCGGCATTTATCTGAACAGCGATATCTTTTGACGACGCCCCTGCAGTATAGACTCCTTTTAGCTCAACAAAAATACTCTTTGTGCTTGTTGCATTTTCTGGCATCACAATTGAGAATATTTGTGAAAGTGGCAACCCATTCGTTATAGCGCTCGTCTTCCCGACTATGTGAAAACGAGTTGTCTTTGCGGGAGAGAGATTGCTTAATGTTAGAAAAGTATTTGTCCCACCAATAGATTCATTTCCCGCAGCATCTTTCGAACGTACGCGGTAAGAATAAGTCGTACCAGAGTTCAGATTTGAAAGAGAAACGCTGTGAGGGTTGACCATTGGAGAAGTATCAGTAAGAGCCGTACATTCGCTCGTCCCCGTACAATCATACCCGCCCGTAAAGGTACCCGCGGTGTCATATTCTATTCGTGTCGTTGAAATCTCGCCTAGAGTGTCCCATGTAATCGTTGCGCTGTTGCTTCCCGGCGATCCTGAAGAAACACTTGTTATGCTGGGCGCCACTGTATCAATTTTAAAATCTGTCATTCCTTCATCGACGCCATTAAACGAGACCCACGTACTGAAATAATCAGTGCCTCCCTTATTGTGTCTTACGCGCGCTTGCCAATGATATACATTATCCGCAGGTATAACAGAAATTGCACAATTGTTTATCGTATTTCCGCAATCCACCGGTCCCGGTCCAGCAACTCCTGTACCTTCTGTTGCACTCGCACACGCGCTTGTGCCAGAACAAGTAAATGGCGTTCCGATTGCCTTGTATTCAACCTGCGGATACAGTGTTCCCCCCGAAATTCCCGGAACCTCCATAATCATAGTGAGGTAAATAGGAGTTGAGCTTGCAGCTCCGCCAATCGCAAGAGATTGAGTGAGCCCACTATTCTTCCACTGAAGCAAGCTGGTTGGTGAAGCGGGTGTATTAGAAAGTACAGTGAAACTTTTTCCATTTGAAGCATAGCTGTTTGAGGTTAGAACAACATCTCCAGTCACAGCCCCCGTCGGCACCGCTGTTACCATGGCCGTTGCTGTCCAGCTGGTAAACGTCGTTGCTGATTTTGCACTGGTAAACACGACGTCATCAACCCCCGCACTAAACGCGCCGGGACAGCCCGCTCCTTGGCAAAAGTGATTACCATCTACAGTCACCGCACCACCCTCACTCGCACTTGCAGGAGTGAATCCAGTAATACGCGGCAGGACTCTGAAACCCGCGAGGGTATCAGTTTTGCTATCTGAGGTACGCGTCAAAACGACACTGCCGGTGTTGCTTGCGAGCGATGTTGGGACCCGAAGCGCAGTACAGGTGGACGTATATGCTGAACCACCGCAAAATGCCGCGACCGCGGATTGCGTTGCTGTTCCGCCAAGAATAGTTATGGAGCCCGCCGCTCCAAAATGGTCACCAGTTATAACGATAGCGCCGTCGGTCAAGGTATTTGGACAAGCAGTATCTCCTGCATCGTACTCACGTCCAAACGCTCCTACTGGAAATCCTGCTTTGTCACAATCTGTCGCAGATGTAAGTGTCGGGTATATATAAAATGTCAGTGGTGTTGCGTCAGCCTGTGCCCCCGAAGACACCTGAAGCGCACTCGCGCCACCATTAGACGCCAATGCGCCGTTAACCGTAAACGACAGCGAACGATTCGCCCAAGCATTCACATCCCCTGTTGCCACCGTTGCAGTGCCGCCGATGATAAACTGCACACACCCGGTATTCACCGCGCCAGCACAGTTTCCCCGAGAACCGATAGGAGCTACGCCAAACCCATTCCCCGTGACCGTAGCGCTATATCCACTCCGTGCGCCATCGCTGTTTACCTGATATGAGACAGCAGTTGCGTTTGGTTTTACGGTTGTCGTACCCGCAAGAGATACGGGGGCACCTGTTTTTGTGGACGCGCCACTCGTTGTCACGTCAGCACCGGAAGCAATTTGAAAATTTATTGTCTCGCCACCGATAGGATCGTTTGCTCCGTTGATGAGGTCAGACCGAACGTAGAAATAGTATGTGGTGCCCGCTACAAGCGCGAGCGATCCTGAAACAGTGGCTGTCTCCGCAGTAAACGCGGCAACGGTAGAGCCATACTGCCCCGTCACGCCGTTTGAATAATTCCCATCCGTATCATAAAAAAGTGCAAGATTTGAAAGATTATTTACTGCATTGGTCGTCCCTGTCTCGGTTATTTTAATAGAAGTAACAGTATCCGAACCGGAAGAAAGTAGGAGAGTGAACGCAGCACAATTCGCAGAACTATTGCAGGTGGTCGTGTTCATGTATTGGCTTATCGCGCCAGAATTAAGGGTGGTCACTTTTGAACCAGCAGTCACTCCTATTGTGACAGCTTGTGAAGGTGCGTTTATAGTGACCACTCCCGGAGAATAATCGCTCACTTGAGGATTCACGCCGTCGTTGGTGATGCCGTACACATAGTAATTTCCCGGTGTCATACCAGTCGTGTCCCACGAACATGTAGCCCCCGCGCCCTCAGCCGCCGTGGCGCACGCGCCAGTAATCGCTGTGCCGTTCAATCCGACTGCGTCAGTATCATAATACATAGCCGCCGTCACTACATTATCCGCATCGGCCAGATTGTAAGTAATATTGTAAAGATCGCCAACCGTTACCGTGTCCCCTATGCCGTCCGGCTGAGAAACGGTGATAGTTGGTGGATCATTTGCGGGACGAATGGCCAAGGTCACCGCTGCCCACGAATCGGAAGTTGTGGTTGTCCATCCAGTCCACGCTGCAGGGTCTTCTGCTCCAGAACCACTCCATACTTTAGACGCGACTCCAACCGTGGCGGCGTTCCCCGGATCAACGCTGATATCCGCTTGGTTACCATAACCAGTCGGTGCTGTAACGGAGGTATCGGCAGCCGCACCTGTCCCAAGACCAAGAGAAACAATGACCGACCCCGCTGTAACTGGAGTGATTGGTGGACTGTTAGGGATAGCAGAGTTGTTTGCTTGAGCAGTCGTAGAAGTAACATCAAGCGGTGTTGTTTGATCAGCATTACGCCAAACATGAACTTCACAAACGGAACCATTAGTTGTTACACCGTTTCCAAGACAGTTCACAGCTGTATCAGGTGTACCCCCCATAACTTTCCAGTTAACAGAAAAGTTAGCGTCACGAGTATCATTCTGATAAAGATCTGCTATTTCTGTGTAGCCAGCAGTACCAACACCAGGATTTAAATTGGATGTTTGTACAAAACCCGTAGCTACAATGACTAGGTCGCCCGCCAATACAGCGCCTCCACTCCCACCAGTAAGACTCGTAAGAGCTACGTTGTACGCGGCGCTGTTCCCGCTCGCTTCGGCTCCACCGACATACTGGAGCGTTGCCGCGTATGCTTCATATATTCTCGCTTTTTCAGCAAAGTGGCGATAAGAGGTAAATTTATCCACTACATTTTCATCCTGCGACAGATACCATGACTTATCCACAACATTGCGCGCAACAATATACGAATCAATCGCACCAGACAGCATATAAAAAGGAACATTAGAAAAAGATACGCTAAAAATAACTAGGAGGAGAAAACTATTGCGAAAAATTTTTATTGTCTTTTTTAACATAAATTATTCTTCATACTCTTTCACATAATTATACACCTTCTCAGAAATATCAGCCATCATTTTAGTCGCGATTTGTTCACCCTTATTCTTTGTCATAATAGTAAGGATGTACGGTCTATTTTTTTCATACACAATACCGGAATCCAGAAACACCTTTCTGTCTATATCAACACCAATCTTGTGCGCAAAGGAAACACCTTTTGGCAAACCGCTTTGGCTATAGCTACTAAACGGCGACTGTGTCAAGTACGAAAGTAGCTTTTGCGAATTTTCCTCTGTGGTATACGAAGCAGAATAAAGCGCTCGTACCATAACCGAATATTTTTTTGCGCTTAAACTACCTTCAGTTTCCAAAAATCCCACTAGCCCCATATGGTCATACACATCTTTCATTTCTTCCATCTCCAGATTTCTCACTAAAATAAAGTGCGCGGTATTGTCGGAGTCTGTAAGCGAGCGCCTCACCAGCTCTTCAATAGTAAATGTTGAATTGGATGGTTCTTTGTACAGAGTGCCAAATTTGTTGTCCTTGTCTGTGGACATAAGCACGAGCTCATTTGTCCATTTCCAATCCCCTCTTTCTACTTTTTTTGCCACTGCCATTGCCACAGGCACTTTGAGGAGCGACGCGGGGTAAAATTCTGCGTCCTTGTTTATTGCGATACTCGCGCCAGTGGGCAGGTATTCAAAATAAACAGAAACATTCGTGTCAGCCTCATATTTGTCGTTCAAATAATCGCGGAGCGGTTGAAAGTTAACTATCAAGTCTTTCTGATTAGTGAATGCGCGCGCGGGATTAAGCATTGAGAACTGCCCTGTTTTAATATTATTATTTTTGTATAGACCCAATACGTATGAGCCAAAAGCAACCGCTACAAAAAGTATGACGAGTACTGCGTAAAAAATTCGTGTGCGATTTTTATCTTGTTTGTTGATATTTTTGTTTTTCATATATCTATTGCAGTTTCAATGTCCCACCCGTTGTATCTATCGTCCCTGCGGGCGAAATGGTGTCGTAGTTTGTGTCTGGGCAAGTTTTTACTGTTGTGCCAGAACCGCCCGTTGACCACCCTGTTTGGTTGCACACTTTGTTCCGCCAACGAATAAAATAATCACTGATGGTTACAGGGCTTCCGTTTCCGCTCCAAGAAACCGTAACGGTGACTTTTTGTGTGGACGGATCAAATGCGCCCGTGCTTGTGGTGCATGTGGTTGCTGTGCCATCTGTGTCGGTAATACCCGTAACATCTCTCACGCCAACCGTTGTATCACGACATATATTTTGCACAACAACATATCGCGTAAAGCTCCCCGTATTGAGGGTGATGAGCTCGCTTCCAGTGGAAGTTGCCCATTTGTTCCCCGACTGTACAAAGTGATACTGCGAGCCCTTGGTGAGATCATAAATGTTCTGCCATTTTTCATCTGCGACGGCGCGCGTTTGCTCCAGCGCCTCGCTCGCAAGACCCATCGCGGTGTCGCTTTCTCCCGAAGTTTTTCCGCTTTGAAGACTCACGTACACCGCTTGCGAACCCACCGAGAGAATAACGGCAAGGATAGCGATAGCGATAAGAAGCTCGAGGAGGAGGGCGCCGCGTTTTGGGACGGAATATGGAACATGGAACATGGAACGCGGAATAATTTGAACGGGATGCGGAATACGGAACGCGGAACGGGGAATGATACGAGGAAGATTCATACGATAATCATTATAAAGTATCTGTCTTTTTTATAAAAGCGCTGAGAATGCGTTCAGCAGTAGACGCCTGATCATAAACACCACTAAAATCATCTTTTGTTATGTATAATATATCACGCGCAACAAGGAGCTGGCTTTGAAGTTCAGTAAGTGAACCTTTTGCGATAAAGTAAAATTGTAATTTTTCTCTTTTGCTTTTCCGTGTAAATCCTTCTGCAATATTGGAAGTTACAGAAACCGCTGCTCTGCGCATCTGTGAAGTAAGACCGAAAAGCTCTTCTTTTGGAAATGTTTTTGTAATATTATAAATGACAAGTACAAGTTTGTGCGATTCTTGCCAGACGATAAGGTCAGTGAACGCCTTGATCTTTGTCTTTGAATTATTCTGTGTTCCGTGTTCCATATTCTGTGTTCTGCCCTAGTAAATTGTCCCAATGCTCGAAACCGTAATCGTCTGTGTGCCGCCTTCGGATACGACGATCACGGTTTCCGCGGTAGTCGTACCGGAAATCTTATTAAAAATGACATCGATAGAGTTTCCTTCGGTAGGACGAGAGAATGTGATGCCATTTGAAAGCGTCGTGGTCGCGAAAACCGTTCCTGCGGCGTAATTCGTAGCGGTAGAAAAAAGTTCGTAGTAGTCACTCGTACCATTCACAAAGTGTACCCCCCACTTATACCCATCCTCCCCAATCATCGCTTTTGACCGTGTGTGTTTCATCTCTGCAATGATAGTACGCACGGTTGATTGTGATTCGACATTTTTAACATACCCACGATAAAAACCGCTTCCCATCGCCGCAAGAATCGCGATAATTGCAAGAACGATGAGGAGTTCCAAGAGAGAGAACCCGGAATACGGAATACGGAACACGGAACGATGCGTGTTCTGCGTTCCGTGTTCTGTGTTCTGTGTTCTACTTCGTGTTCTATGTTCCATGTTCTGCGTTCTGTATTTTTACGTGAAATGCCCCACAAGCTGATAAATCGGAAGGATAATAGAGAACGCGATTGAGCCAACCAAAAGACCCATAATGAGGAGGAGTGCGGGTTCGAGGGTTGCGGTCAAGTCCTTTAGTTTATTATCAACCTCTTCTTCATAAAAATCCGCGAAGGTAATGAGAATCTCGGAAAGGGTTCCCGTTCTCTCGGCAACCACCAGGAGCGAAATCAGGAGACGGGGGAACAAGTCGGGGTATTTTGCAAATGCGTCCGAGATAGACATGCCACCTGATTCGACAGCCGAAAGCCCGCTCGCAACGAGGTTCCCCGTAGTGCGCCCAAAACGCACCAGTGCGACCTTCTTCACCAGGTCGTGTGCGACCGGAGTATGCGAGATTATCAAAAAGAAAAACTTTTTTCCCGTGCGTGTCGTACGGAAGTAAAGAAAGAACCAGACCAACACAATGACAATCACCGCATCTAAAAGGAAACTCCACGTGAGGGCACTGGAAAGCCCCAAGAAAAATTTTGTTATCCACGGGAGCTCGACTCCGCTTGACGCAAACGCCTTGGTCAGACGCGGGAGAACAAAAATAAGCAGGAGCACTACCACGCCAGACGACGCAACAAGAAGTATGACGGGGTACATGAGTGCGGACTTTACCTTGCTCCGCAGTGCATAGTCTTTTGAAAGATACTTTGCGAGCTCCGTAAGCGTCTTGCCGAGCTGTCCCGAAGCTTCGCCAGCACGAAGCATCCCCAGAAAGATTGAGGGGAACAAATTTGCATGCGCTTCAAATCCCTTTGAAAGCGACTGGCCGTTTTTGATCATCGCCTGCGCCCCTTGGAGCACTCTTTTCATGATGTTCTTCTCTGCGTCAGCGATGAGAATATCGAGTGCCTCCACAATAGAGAGTCCCGCCTTTACCATGGTCGCAAGGTTGCGCACGAGGAACATCACATCGACCGGTCCCACCCGTTCAAAAAGCGTAAGGGAAAGCCCTTTCCCTCCTCCGCCTTGCCCTTTTAGCGCGTCGACAGAAATAGGGGTAAGGTCGCGTTTGATTAAATATGCGACAACTTCGTCGCGCGTAGCTCCCTCGTATTCCCCGTGCGTGATTGCTCCTTCGCGCGTGTATGCTTCGTAGATAAATGTGGCCATGTTGTTGGGTAGAATGTGGAATATAGAATGTAGAATATAAAATTCATTAAATTAGATATTCTACATTCTGTCTTCTGCTCCTCTATTATAAATCGTTTGTCTTGTTTATGAAAGCATTAAGGAGTCGGTGTGAAATCTCAATCTGTCTATAAACCTCCTCAAATTCTTTAGTCTGAATATACAAAATATCTCGAACCACCAAAAGCTGACTTTCTAATTCTATGAGCGACCCTCTTGCAATGGTATAAAATTGCAATTTTTCTTTTTTGCTTCTCCGCGCAAACCCTTCCGCAATATTTGAAGTTATCGAAACAGCAGATCTTCTCATTTGTGAAGTAATTCCAAAAATTTCTTCTTTAGGAAATTTTTTTGTAACTGTATAAATCATCAAAACAAGCTTGTGTGATTCCTGCCAAACATACAGGTCGGTAAAAGTATAAATCTTTGAATTATTATATTCCATGCTATCTTCCATCCTCAACATTTGATCCTTCTGTTTTTGCATTCTGTTCTATATTCCACATTCAATATTCAATATTCTATTCCGACACCACGCGTAAAATCTCTTCCACTGTTGTCACCCCCTTCTCGACTTTATCCAAACCATCTTCAAACATCGTGGTCATCCCATCCTCAATCGCTTTTTTGCGCACTTCCGAGACCGGCGCCTCACGGAGGACAAGCTCGCGCACCACATCCGTAACGCGGAAGAATTCATAAATGCCAATCTGCCCCTGAAAACCGGAGTTTCCGCACACTTTGCATCCACGACCGCGAAAGAGTATGCCCGGAATCTTCTTTGCCGTGTTCCCCGCAAGGTCTATTTGCGCTTTAATAAGGCGGATGATTTCGGGGCTTGCGGGGTATGACTCAATACACGAAGTACAAATACGGCGCACGAGACGCTGAGCAATGACCAAGTTTACCGTCGAAGAAAGGAGGAACGCCGGTGCACCCATATCGAGGAGGCGCGGCAAGGTGGTCGCGGAGTCGCTCGTGTGGAGCGTGGAGAGGAGGAGGTGGCCGGTGAGCGCGGTATTCACCGCAATGCCGGCGG
>LCOP01000019.1 GCA_000996605.1 Parcubacteria group bacterium GW2011_GWA1_47_8 | reverse complement strand
CGATGCACCGCCTCCTACATTGTGGTAGACTACCACTAATGAAATGCGTCATGGGCCCGGGTCATACCCTGCGGTCTCTGCCGCAGGGATTTTGATTAGCGGTATCTTGGCTGTTTAAGGGGTTACCGTCACAGATGTGCCACTTCCATCAGAAACAGATTGTCATCCGCTGTATTACGCTCAACCCACAGCTTCCTGCGGGGGTTGAAATGCTTATTACCGGTTTTTCAGATATTCCCGTTTCATCCTGAAACCCCATAAGGTAATGGTGTTTTTAAGCATATTTTTTTAAACGCGGCCACGCTACCTTTACCCACGACCGTATCTCTTTTTCATTTCGTTGTTTGGCGTACACCACTGGCTTCTGTGGTGTCCAACCAATGAAGTGAAGGATGTTTGAAACATGGCTTTGTTTAAAAGATACCTTCGTTGTTTTTTAACGAGGATACCCAATCTGTGAAGATTCGGCTAATCGTCAAGGTGACTTGCCTTGTGGACGGAAGATGCACGCGGTATAATACGAACGTAACATTTAATAGATAAATTTTCACATTCATCATGAACTTTCTATACATTATTTTAGCAATCATCGCCGCGATTGTCCTGTGGGCGATCGTTGCGTACAATCGGTTTGTTACTTTGGTCAATCGCACCAAAGAAGCATGGGCGGATATTGATGTGCAACTCAAGCGCCGCTATGACCTTATCCCCAACCTTATGGAGACGGTAAAGGGCTACGCAACGCATGAAAAAACCGCATTTGAAAATGTGACCAAGGCGCGCGCGCAGGCGATGCAGGCGGGAACACCAGCGGAAAAAGGCGCCGCAGAGAATATGCTCACGGGGGCGCTCAAGAGTCTCTTTGCGGTTTCGGAAGCATATCCCGACCTCAAAGCAAATCAGAATTTCTTGGCACTTCAGAGCGAGCTTTCCGACACGGAGAACAAGATTCAAGCCGCGCGTCGTTTCTACAACAACAATGTGCGTGACCTCAATATTGCCATTGAGTCATTCCCAAACAATGTTATTGCGGGAATGTTCAACTTCGCTAAGATGGAGCTCTTTCAGCTTGAACAAGAGGAAGCAAAAGAGCCGGTGAAAGTGGCGTTTTAGCCCTAACGAATAATTTTCCCTTACCATCATGCCAAACCAAGAGCTTGTTAAGTATATTCAGGATTCTTTGGCGCAAAATTTAGCTAAAGAGCAAATTAACAGTTCTCTCTTGCAAGCGGGGTGGGGAAGTGCGGATGTCGCTGAGGCGTTTTCGGTCGCAGAGGGCAGAGTTGCCCCCGCGCCACACATGGCGGTTGCTTTTGTGAAATGGTGCGGTATATTATATTATAGATTCTATGGCAACACTTTATACCCATCAAGATCAAAATGTACGGAAGACGTGGCTTCTCATGATCATGTTTTTCATCGTGGTCATTGGAATCGCGTGGGGGTTTAGCTATATTCAAAATAATCCGATGATCCTCTATGTCGGCGTGGTGTTTAGTGTGGGGATGAACATTTGGAGTTATTGGTATTCGGATACGCTCGTAATCAAGATGTCGGGTGCGAAGCCCGCTTCGCGCGAACAGTACTTTGACCTGTGGAATGCTGTCGAAAACATGGCAATCACCGCGGGACTCCCGATGCCAAAAGTTTACGTTATTGAAGACTCTTCGCCAAACGCGTTTGCAACAGGTCGCGACAAGGATCATGCGGCGGTTGCGGCAACGACGGGACTTCTTGGTATATTGAACAAGACTGAACTCGAAGGGGTAATCGCGCACGAGCTCTCGCACATCGGCAATCGCGATACGCTTTTGGCGACGGCTGTCGTGGTGCTCGTGGGGTTTGTGGCAATCATTTCGGATATGTTTTTGCGCACATCGTTTCATGGTAATAACCGTAGTCGTGGTAATGCGATATTTATGATCGCGGGAATTGTTTTAGCGATTTTGGCACCGATTATCGCTCAGCTTATCCACCTTGCTATCTCACGCAAGCGCGAGTTTCTTGCCGACGCATCTGGCGCGCTCCTTACCCGCTATCCCGAAGGGCTTGCGTCCGCACTTGCAAAAATATCCGCATATCCTGCGGGGCTTCAGCGCGTAAGCACTGCGACCGCGCATCTCTACATTTCAAATCCGCTCAAGGACGGTCGCACGATGTCATTTATGAGCAAGATTTTTGCCACCCACCCACCCGCAGAGGAACGTATCGCGGCGCTTAGGGGGATGGAGGGGTAGTTTGCTTTTTTCTTGTTTTAGGGTACTTTTAGGATAGGTAGACATTCGGCAATGCCGAAAAGGAGTGATTTCGTGGATGATGATAAACGGCAGAAGGTCGTGTTGCTCTTGATCGAGCGATGCGATCTTGCGATGTTACAAGACGCTTGCGAATGGTATTATGTCGGCCCCGTAGAGGGGGAATTACTGGAACAACATGCGGCGGAGTTCATACGGCACAAGCGCGCCCCTTCTTTTTTGAAAGATTATATAGAGTATAAGCTTGCTAGATGGTCGCTTATTTTGGGTGAAGAAATCGAGGACACCGAAGTATTGATTCAGACGGTGAGGGCTTACGTTGAGGACAAGCAAAAGGAGCACAAGCCATTTAAGTAAGCAATAGAGGTCTCATGTAAGGCGGCAGAATTTCTGCCGCCTTGTTTTTATGGTGGCGGAACGATGAGAGGTTCGGTCACAAATCACTAAATATTTTTTTTCACTACGTTCGAAAACTACTAAGTGTTCGCTACCCCGGCTCGGTGATCCACTTCGCTCTGCTTCGTGTCACCTGCGCCCTTCGAATCTCTCATCCCCATACATGACGCCACTGTCAAACACCTATGGAAACGGTGTTTGACAGGTGTCGTTACGGAGGATGAGAGATTCGAACTCTCGAACGGGTTGCCCCGTTGCCACCTTTCCAAGATGGTGCAATAGACCGCTATGCGAATCCTCCTTTGTCCTATGTTGGGAACAATCGTACTCTAACAAAAAGGAGAGCAAACAGCAAAACACCACATAATAAAATATGTACATAGGGTATTACAATAGGGTTTTAAACTGGTTAAATTGTAAGTTATTTTGTAGCGTTATCAATTTCCGCAAGTCCCAACTGCCCACAACCCTTTTTCGTGTTCGCGCGCTTGTCGCTCGGCGTTTTTGAAATCTTGTTGGTATTGATACGAGAGACGGTAGGTGTATTCATGTCCGTAGCCTTGGGCTATTATTTTACGATTAAGCAGTGTGCCGTCGGGAAGAAACACATAGCGGAGCAGGCGTCCGTAGTGGTCGCGGTCGCCTTGTGTCGGGTCAGGCTCGAGACGCACGGACTTATTTTCAAGAAGCGATGTCACAAACTGTGAAGCTTCTTTACCGAAGCATTGCACGGTTTTGCGCGGATCGACCGTCTCGGGAGTATCGACGCCAATCAAGCGTACTTTTTCATCGACATTGTGTATGCGTACAATAATCGTGTCACCGTCGACGACGCGCGCAACGGGAATGAGCGAAGGGTCGGCGAGCGGTGCTTCTTTTTGGGTGGTAGTTGCTTGGGTGAGGAGAATCGTATCATCTGATACGGAAGCTTTCGAGGAGAGTTTTTCCCCCGCAAAGGTGAGCAGGGCGAGTGACACAAGGACGACGATGGTTGTGCGGGACATTCATCTATTATACTCCCGTTAAATCATTTCCACTTGGCGGTTCGACCGCCAAGTGGAAATAAAAAAGCCCGGGCTTAGCGCTCGGGCGTTTCTGGCTCAACATTTTCTCCAGATAAAATACGAAGTTTTGTCTCCCTGGCATTTTTTGTATCCTTCCTTTCGATATAAGGGCGAAGGTAACACGACCTCGAACATGTGGATGGTGTAGCGCGTCAACATTCCCGGGAAAGAAAAAGAAGGATTGGGACCCCTGATTATCACCGGCCTTTGTACAAAATGAAGATTCTCTTCAAACCCATTAATCCCCAGTTTTTCGAAGAAGGCGTGGTAGCAGGCAATCTCTGGGGTATCGCCGGGCATTATTTTTTCTCCGATACTTGCTTCGAGTGCTCGTGTATGACACCTTGAATCGCTGAACGTCTGCATCTTTTCGACAAGCATCAGGCGGGTTGCGTCTTCTTCGTAATAGACGTTGAGAGCGGCTACTTCGATGGCACATATGAGTGTTGTGTTGTCGGGGTTGGGAATGAGAGTCACTTCTCCCGACGAAATCTCCGCAAAAAGATGTTCGATAGTTTTTGCTTCGCCGACACCCCATTCGTGGAGCGGAATGTTGTAGGCCTTGAGGAGACCTTGAAATCTTTCAAAATGCATAGGATATTCTCCTTGAGATGTGTCTTAACTATATATACCAAATGAAATCTATTTTGCAAAGGGCGCCTGTTTTCTTGCAAAAAATAGACCATTCTGGTAGAGTTTCCCCTATGAAGAAAGAAATCCACCCGCCGTATCACGCGGACGCAAAAGTAACCTGTTCCTGCGGTAACAAATTTACCGTAGGCTCTATCTTGCCCGAGATCAGCGTTGAAATCTGCAGTGCCTGCCACCCATTCTTTACCGGAGAGGAAAAAACTCTCGATATGGGAGGACGTGTTGAGCGTTTCAAGAAGCGCGAAGCGGCATCAAAGACGAAGAAGTAATGCAGCTTTTAGGTTTTAGGTGTGAGGTTTTAGGAAATGCGCACGAGGTTTTAAGGAGATACGCCAAAATCTACCACAATGACAGAAGTAAATCTAGGTATAAATTCTTTTCGTGATTTGAAGGTCTGGCAAAATGGATTGATTATTGCGCACGAAATCTATTTACTTACTAAAAAACTTCCTCGTGAGGAAGTTTTTGGTTTAAGTTCACAAATGCGACGTGCTGCTGTTTCCGTTCCTTCAAATATTGCAGAGGGCAGATCGCGAGGTTCGAGAAAAGATTTTAGTCAATTTTTGCATATTGCGATCGGCTCACTTTCCGAATTAGAAACCCAGCTTCTTCTTTTGGAAATGATATATCCTGAAATTAAAGTAGGTGATATTATGAAGATGATCAATGAAGAACAAAAGATGCTCGCTGGATTACTAAGAAGTATGAAAAATCCTGTATCTCCAAAAACCCAGATACCCGCGTCCCCCTAACACCTTACATCTAAAACCTAACACCTTCCCCAAATGGATATTGAAACATTCAAAAAAAATCCGAAGACCCAGTATCTCGCACAAGAGTACGAGCGTTTATCTCGTGAAGAAACAAATGTTGTGGCGATGACGGCTTCCGATCCCGAAATAGCGGAACTGGGAAAAGAAGAGCTCGAAGGAATCCGTGCACAGATGCGTGTGATCCGAGGGCAGATGGAGGGTATTCTCGAAGCGTCGAAAGAAGAGGAGGAAAAACCAAAAGAGATTATTCTCGAAGTGCGCGCGGGTGCCGGCGGGGAAGAAGCAGCGATCTTTGCAGAGGATCTCGCAATGATGTATGAGAAGTTCGCGGAAAAGAAAGGGTGGGGCTGGAGCAAGCTCGATGAATCGCGAAGCGAAATGGGTGGATACAAAGAGGCATCGTTTGAGATTAAAGGCAAGGATGCGTACGATCTGCTCCGCCACGAGACGGGTGTGCATCGTGTCCAGCGCGTGCCCGCAACGGAAAAGTCGGGACGCATTCACACCTCGACGGCGTCGGTCGTCGTACTCCCTATCTTCCCGACCAAGCATCTGGAGATTAACCCCGCCGACCTTGAGATGGAGTTTTCGCGTTCGGGTGGCGCGGGTGGACAGAACGTGAACAAAGTGGAGACCGCGGTGCGGATTATTTACAAGCCGACGGGGCTTGCGGTTCGGTGCACGAGTGAGCGGAGCCAGCAGAAGAATCGCGAGAAAGCGCTGTCGATGCTCATGGCAAAGCTCGAGGATCTCGACCGCGAAAAGAAAGAGAGTGCGGTGTCCTCCGAGCGCAAAAACCAAATCGGTACCGGTGACCGCTCGGAGAAGATTCGTACGTACAATATTTTGCAGGATCGTATTACCGATCACCGTATCAAGCAGTCGTGGAGCAATCTGGAGAAAATCTTTGCGGGGAATATTGAGCCGATTCTTGATGCCTGCGCACAAGGGACGATAGGTCTGCCTGCCGCGACGAACACGGCGCAGGCAGGAGAAGAAGAACAACTGATAACTAACAACTGACAAGGATGTTTCGCTTCGCGAAAATCCGTCGGTTACGTGTCCGCGAAGCGGTGTCAGTTGTCAGTTGTAAAATCCCTTGCATTTTCGTCCAGCTTCTGGTAATCTTTTAAATTATATGAGTAAAACAGTAGAGAATCAAGGAATTATCACTGAAATGTTCTCCGTAGGAGCGCATTTCGGCTATTCGCGTTCGCGCCGCCACCCTTCGGTAAAACCATTCATTTTTGGCTCAAAGAACGGCGTTGAGATTTTAGACCTCGAAAAAACAAGTGTTGAACTCGCGCTTGCAAAAGAGTTTGTAAAGACATTTGCAAAAGGCGGCAAACAGATTCTTTTTGTAGGAACCAAGAACGAAGCAAAAAAAGCCGTTCTTGCTGGAGCACTCGCGGTCGACATGCCGTTCGTTGTGGAACGGTGGGTTGGCGGGATCCTGACGAACTTTCCCGAGATCAAAAAACGTGTCGCGCTTCTTGAAGACTTACTTGCCAAGCGTGAAAAAGGCGAGCTTGCTATGTATACTAAAAAGGAGCGTCTTTTGATTGACAAAGACATCGAGCGCCTCGAGCGCAACTTTGCCGGCATCATCTCGATGAAGGAATTACCCAGCGTACTTTTTATTGTCGATCCCAAGAAAGAATCAATTGCAGTAAAAGAAGCGCAGTTCCTCAAGATTCCTATCATCGCCCTTGCGAGTTCTGACTGTAACTTCAAAGAAGTTGACTACGTCATTCCCGGGAATGATTCGTCTGTCTCCAGTATCTCGTTTTTTGTTGGCCAGATTGTTTCCGCATTCAAGGAAGGCCGTGCGTCAGCAGCGCAAGTTCAATAAGTTTTATAAGTTACGTTTCGTTTAAGTTCAATAAGTTGCTAACTTCTTAAACTTTTCAAACTTATTAACCTTACCAAACTCACCAATGATTACGACCGAACAAATAAAAGAATTGCGTGACAAGACCGGCATTTCGGTTGTTCAATGCAAGAAGGCGCTCGAGGAATCGGGTGGCGACATGGACAAGGCGCTCCTCGTCCTCCGCAAAAAGAGTAGCGATATTTCTGCCAAGAAGGGTGACCGCGAGCTCGGCGCCGGAATTGTTGAGTCCTACATTCACAGCAACAAGATGGTGGGCGCGCTTATCGAGCTTTCTTGCGAAACGGATTTCGTGGCGCGCAATGAAGAATTTGTCGCGCTTGCGCGCGATATCGCGATGCATATCACGGCAACAAATCCGGAATACACCGATGAAGCGAATATTTCTGATGAAGTGCGCGCAAAAGCGACCGAACTTTTCAAAAAAGAAGTTGAGGAATCGGGCAAGCCGGCAGACATCAAAATAAAAATGATGGAAGGGAAGCTCATTGCATATTTTGCCGAGCGCACGCTCCTCCTCCAGCCGTTCGTGAAGAACCCCGACATTACGATCAAACAGTTGATCGACGGCGGTGTGCAGAAATTTGGTGAGAAGGTTGCGATATCTCGTTTCGCACGGTTCTCTGTGGGGAAATAATTCTTTATTATTATGACTGCGATCATAACATTGTTTTATCTTTCGTTGGCAACCATTGTTTTGGTTGTGGGGAGGAAGCTTTTATCTGTTCGTACTTTGAAACTTTCGCTTATTGAGGGAGTGGAAAAGGAGCTCCATGGGAAGCTTTATGATACGTTGCATCATCTGTGGGGGGTTTTTCTCGATAAATGTTATGTGCCGGTACGGAAATTATCACTCGCAATCTTTTATACGGTGGCGCACGAGGTTCTCCATGCAGGGCTTGTGGTAGGGCAAAAGGTAAAAGTGCGCCATGGTAAGTGGTACAACATGGTGAAAGGGAAAGGGGTAATTCGCAAGAAAGGATCAGTCTCATTCTTTTTGCGTGACGTGGCAGAGTACAAGAAACAACTGACCACTGACCATTGACAGCTGACAGGATTAATACCCGTGGGTCCAAAGATCGGGGCTTGGGAATTTGCATGTAATTCCCGATCTTTGCGTATCGTTTCCGTATTTGTATTTGGTCAATTGTTCCCCTCGTCAGTTGTCAAAAGTTTTCCCCTACGCCACTTTAGCTCAGTTGCTCCACGCCCGACTGAACGATACCAGTCGTTCGGGTGGGCGGGGAGCAACGGTTTCAAAATGCATACAGCTTATATATTGAAAGACGCCAGCGGCAAAGAATATAAAGGCATGACTGGTAACCTTAAGAGGCGGTTATCTGAGCATCGTTCTGGACACACAACAACAATGAGGATGAAAAATTTATCACTTGTATATACAAAAGAGTATGATATATTTGTGGAAGCTCGAAAAAGAGAATTGTATTTTAAGTCAGCCGCAGGAAGGAGGTTTTTAAAAGACAAATTGCCAGAATAGCTCAGTTGGTAGAGCAACGGTTTTGTAAACCGTAGGTCGTCGGTTCGATCCCGACTTCTGGCTCCAGAATCCGAGTTTCAGACAAAAAACCAACTTTTTGATGGGACGCACTTCGCGCGTCCCACGTCAGTCGGGATTCTGCTGGAAGTAAGTCCGAACTTTTTGGTATTATGACCATAATTCGGAACTTGAAGAAAGATTGACCTCGCCCGCGCCAAAGGCGCGGGCGAGGTCAATCCTGACGCAAATCAATTTTGGTGGAGATGGGGGTCTCGGTCAAGAACATTTTTGTTCGTCGCCACTCACAAAAATTTCTCGACCCTGCTCATGCGACCCGTCGTGTTCGACGGGTGCCCCGCATTCGCTTTCGATTCCCCCCCCATCTCTCACAATCGCAAAACACCGCAATGATGAAATCATTGCGGTGTGCGAATTGTGGAGATGGGGGGGGGAATTTCCCTCGACTCAAAAACTCGTCGCCACTCGTTTTTGGTCTGGGCACCGGCTCACTGTTTTGTTTTGCTAAACAAAACATGCTCCGCCGTTCGATTCCCCCACGTAAGGTGCGCAGGCACCTTGCTCATCTCCACTCAACAAAAATGCCCGCTTGAAGGCGGGCTGTTTTTGTACGAGTGGAGATGGGGGGAATCGAACCCCCGTGCAAAAGATTTTCTCGCAAGAGTCTACAGAGCATATCTTGTTTTATTCCTTTGAAAGGAATTTAAAACGCATGAATATTAAACAAGCAACGCTTCATACGTTCGAGTCTCTAAGTTTCGCGATGATGTTGAGACGGCATCGTCGCTATTCCGAAATATATATCACCCGCCTTGCGTATCGGACGTCGGCAAGGACGAATGCGGTTTAGGCGATAGCGTAAACCGGAGCGAAGTCGCTCGCCTTAAAGAAAGGCGAGACGATTGACTTTGCTTTTGCAACTAGGTTGTTTTTTGCAACTGAGTTTTTTCTCTTGGTTTTACGAGAATAAGAGAATCCTCGGCTTCGCACGTGCGAGAGGTGATCCCTTGTCTAGGCCGATCATCCCCGTATTTTTTAGGTAGAATGTAGAATAGGGAAGATAGAATGAATCCTAGATTTTTTTTCTTCTAAATTCCAAATTCGATATTCCACATTCTGTTCATTTTCAATGACCTAGCGAGTAGACTTAATCTCACACCACAGGAGTACTTCCAAGTTTCTAACTCGCTTCACTCCTAAGAAACTTTAGGTCGCGTAAGATATCGCGTCCCGCTTCGCGCTTTTTGATTGTTTCGCGTTTGTCCTGTGTTTTTTTGCCACGAACAATCGCTATTTCAACCTTGATCTTACGTTTTTTATTATACACCGAAATAGGGACGATTGTCAACCCTTTTTTGGATTCTTGCGCGGCAATCTCCGCAAGCTCCGGTTTGGTAAGGATCAGGCGGCGATTACGCATCGGGTCGTAGCCTTCTTCAGTGTTGCCCGGTTGATAGGGGTTTATGGTGGCGCCGACAAGGAACGCCTCGCCTCCGCGGACGGTCACGTGCGACCCCTCGAGCGAGCCACGCCCCCCGCGAAGAGACTTGACCTCCAAGCCCAAAAGCTCGATGCCGGCTTCGTACCGCGTAAGGACTTCGTAATTGAAATAGATCTTTTTGTTTTCGATGAGAGCCATGCTGGTATTCTAGCAGTCAGGGAGGTAATTGACAATTTTTTCAGATGTGTGACAATATAAAAAGGTCAATTTGTTCAACTTAACGGGGAGGAGAAGACTATGGGGACATGGACATTGCCAACGTGGGTGGGGGGGATTGGGGCGCTTGTTCTTTTGGCGCTTCTTGTTGCAGGCGGAGTCTTCGGGTCACGTAAAAATGGCGCCCACAGCCAAGTGCCGATTGGAATGGTGCCGACGACATTAATATCGGACGGGACCGCCTACGATGGCGACGAGTTCTTGCCGAAGGCGAGCGTCGAAGGCGAAGGTCCCTCCGGACCGGTGTATCACTAATGTTTACCGTTTAACCTACAGAGCCCCTTGTTCGCGGGGCTCTTTTTTTGTTAGTTTAACATCCATGACGTATAATATACCATAGTATATTATACGTCATGTTCAGTTTTTTTGAAATTTAGAACATTTAATATATAATGACGTAACTATGGCAATCTTCAAGAAAAAGAAGGGAGAAAAGAGGGAATGGCGAGGCAAGCGTCGCGGGTCAAATCCTGCGGAACCAAAAGGTGTAGGACCTCTTTCGGGAGGAGCCTCGGGGTCGCCACTACTCCCGGGGGGTTCGGGGAAAGGGCAGTTTATTTCCAATATTGTCAGCGTTGTTCTCGTCTTTCTCATTATCTCCACGCTCTACTCGACGATCTCCAGTACGGACAAGGTAAAGACTTCCGAGGTGCCAGTGTCGCAGATTGCGCAAGACATTTCAGCGGGGACAGTGAAAAGCGTTTCGGTCTCGGGTGATATGGTGAACGTCGAGTACGTCGATGGCACAAAAAAGATTTCTAAAAAAGAGATTGAAGCATCGTTTTCAGAGACGTTGGTGAATTACGGTGTATCTGCGGAAAAATTGGCCAAAGTTGAGATCAGCGTGAAGAACGAAAGCGGGTTCGGGTATTGGGCGCTCAACCTACTTCCTTTTATCGTGCCGCTTCTTCTCGTC
>LCOP01000018.1:668-17892 GCA_000996605.1 Parcubacteria group bacterium GW2011_GWA1_47_8 | reverse complement strand
ACAGAAGCGCGGAAGATGGCATCTATGATACAATTTCTCCATTACAAGTTAATCGCGCCCGGGGAGCTCTCAGTTAGATTCTTAGGTGAGGCAATGCGTTGTAAATTAGCATATACGCTGATAGTATTATGGTAGATACGATACGAACAAAGGAATATGCGGATTTTGTCGGAAGGCTGAGAAAGGCTCGGCTTGACGCAGGTTTACGGCAAATAGATGTCGCTAAAAAGCTGAAACGCACGCAATCGCATGTGTCCCGCGTCGAGCAAGTTTTAATACTAACTAACTAATTTAATTTTATGTTTATGAAAAAAATCATAACACACCACACGACTATTTTTATCACTTTTGTTTTATTGGTAATAAGTGTGATGTTTTTTGTTATTACTAATAATAGTACGGTTCAAGCGTTGGCAATTGGAAATATGACAACGGAAGAACGATTGCAAAATGCAGAAAAACAATTAAATAAAATTGCAAAAAATCCAAATGAGCAAAATGCAGCCCTTGTTTCATTTAATGATTTTAAGCAGAAAGAGTTTGTGGCTGATTTTGTTGCTAAAAATAGCGACATAAAAATGCGTCAGATATTTTATGCACAGGTAGGTCCTTATTCAACATCAGTTGGAGGAGTTTTTATTGGGGAAGAAGGAAAGCTCACGAAAGAAGACCTTTCGGGGTTTGAACAACAGCTTATAAATGATATCCAAAAATTTGGTATTGACTTAATGAAGGAAACGCTCGACAGGGAGATCGAAATAGCAGAAAGAAATCCAAACATAAAAATTATTACTCCACTTGAAAGGTTGAGTAATGAAAAAGAAGCTCTAAAAATCGGCGACAAAGTTAATATGAAAATAACTTATACAGAAAATACAGAACAGCAAAAAATGGTTGAAGGAACAAGAAATTCTATTACAAACGCAGAGCATCGCTTAGCATCACTTAAGGAAAATGGAATTCAAATTACAGGTTTGGAAATTATTACAACGAACAAAAAGTTGGTTGAAATCAGTAAATATTTTGGTGTACGAGCCGTTGAAATAATAGACACTTCAAGTAATTATACGAGAACGGTGCCTCCAATACTTCCAACAAAGTAGTAAAATTTACAATTAATACTATAAAATATGAAAAAATATCTATATAATTCGATAACAGTAGTATCCTTATTTGCAATTGCCCCATTAATTGCTAGTGCTGCAACATATGTTAATGAAAAATTTATTCCATTCCGTGGCGAGTCACATATTCTAGAGGACACAACGAGCAGATATACTCTTCAATACAGTGCGTGGAATGATGCCGGGAAAGAAGTATACGCTTCTTTAAATGATACATACGAACATGAAACTATCTTTTACAACTATGACGGGAATGCATATGCAACCACAACATTGTCAAACACAAAAGGAACAGGGTGGGATACCAGCTTTCCTGATCCGTATTTAGACACGCAGTTTGCCGATGATCCAAACGAACCAAATTTAGCAGTTGGAACATTTGACCCCGATCTCATCACAACACTTCAGTGGTATTCTAGTTGGGTGAGACTGAATTCTACGGCATCAAGCCAAAGTTTCTACAAAATAAATGGACAAAAAGGATATTCACTTTGTGAATTAGGTGCATGGTGTGTTGAAAATGAACAGACAGCCATCCTTATGCCATTTAAAAGTCCGTTTACAGCCCCAGAAAGTGCGAGAAATTATAGATATGAATATGACAATAACACAGATGGGCAAAATTACGCTGCAAGTTTAAGTTTTGGATGGTGGGGGACTGGAGTGATTAGTTCAATCTCTGATCAAGATTATTTCTATCAAAATATTCCAAATAGCAGGAATGTCAATTTTATTTTGAAGCAATCACAGTTCAAGAATGGTGAAGATTATGATGTTCAGATTTATGACACAAACTGGAACCTTGTTGCTGCAAGTTATAGTGGAACAGGAGTAGATGAAATATTTTCTGCATATCTAAATGCTGGAAATTATTTTGTGCGCATCTATCCATATAGCGGTTCAAACGCAATTCTAACATATAATTTTATTGCCTATTAGTTAGCGGGCGTTAAATAACCAATAAAACAACAAAAGCTGCCTCTTGGCGATTTTTGTTGTTTTTAGATAGATACAGATATTTAACCCAATAAGTATGTTCAAAAAAATAATCTCACCACTAATTTATATAGCATTTTTAATCCCTATCTTTATAGGAACTATTTTTCTGCTTGCAATAGTTGAGAAAAAAATTGGTTTTTCGTTTGGATATTCTGGTCATGCAGAAATGCTAGTATTTATTTTGATTTTGAGTACATTATTGTGGCCTGCTAATCACATTATGATAAAGTTTGAAAAACTACAGAAACCAGAGATATTGGACCACTTTAGACAAGCAGTCTTATACTATGTATTAATAATATTCGCTGTTATGTTTTTTCTGCGTTTTGACTACGGTACTGGATTTGGCCTTGGTGATGCCTATATGCTAATGATACTGATGATTTCAGTATCGGCCGTTGTCATTAACGCGCTTTTTTTGTTTGGACAACATGTACGCAAGATTCTTTGAGCTACCACGACCAGCCACCGAAGACACAGAGGTTTAGAACTACAACAAAACGCGGAGAGGAAGCACCTCGCCTCGCGACCAAAGGGAGCGGACGAGGCGCGCAGAATCCGAGCGTACGATTTAGTCCAGAGTTTCGAGCGGAAACTGAACGAATGAATCAGTCCCGCCACCGCCTCGCAGAGCCTCGGCGGACACCAAAGGAAAATGTTCCTTGCTTTTCGGATTTGCGCGCGACCAGTTTCTTCTAAAAAGGAAAGGACATTTTTCTTTGGTGTTCTGCCCTAGAAGTTTCTGGGCAGGTGGCGGGACTAATGCGGACTTGGTTTTGCCAAAACTATTTTTTGGGGTGAGAAAGTGTGGGACACTTTCGCAAGACTTTGAGCGTTTTGTATTCAAAAGGCGAAAAGTGTACAGCTTCTGTAAGAAGAGGATTTCGCAAAACACTCGGCTAATCTTTTTTGAATTCGGATGTCGCAAGCGGAGGATTCCTCCCCAGACCTCTCCTCTGCGCGGGCGAGTCCGTCGCCCCGCCTCCTTTGCCCCAGAAAAATAGTGGCGGGGCTTCCTCATTCGTCCAGTTTCCGCTCAAAAAAAATTCGAGCAAAGTGTAGAATTAGCACATTGCCTTTTTTCGGTGAGGGTATATGATGAAACGAGGTAGGTTGGGTCCATGGTAAATACGTCAATCACATTACGTGAGAGGGGGCTGTATGGAAAAAGAGCATTTTTTACAGAAAAGAGGGTATACTCCAGTGCGGGTACGAAGGATCACTGAACCTGTATTCGTGAAAAAGTACAATGGGTACCCGATTGTGCGCATCGTTGGCGGAGAAAATGTCTTTTGTTGTACGGACATGTTTGGCAATGAGTGGGTGGAGCCACTTGAAACATTATGGGAGTATTCAGAGAGAAGCTACAAGTTTTCAAAGGACTACATGCTTTTGAACATCCCTGTTCAAGTAAGAAAGGCTCAGACACCATTTTGCGTCATAAGAAAAAGCGAACCATTTTTTATCGGAAGACCGGGAGATAAGATTGTATTATATCCTTCGGGTGTGTTTTATCTTACACGTGTCGCGGTGTCTGTCCAAGGGAGTATGTCGCACTTCGTCACTTGCACGATTCCTTTTCATATCAACGCGACAGAAGAAAACGTATTTCGTGTAGTTGTTTGAGAATCCAAACGCAACACTCTTTTCATCCCGCAGAAATTGCGGGATGTTTCTTTTTTCACAAAACAAAAAAATCCCCCAACTATACAAGTTGGGGGGTATCACCACGAGAGCGATGAAGGGCGGTGTAGTGACTGTCAGTGATGGTGAGGGTGATCTCCACATTGATGTTTTTTCCCAAAGAGGCGCATGGTTGTGATTATAATGATCCAAATGCCGATGATGATTGAGAGTGCACCGTCGACCCAATAAAGATTCTCAGTAGCCAACATGACGGTACCACCAAGAATTACCGCAAGGCTCGATAAGATGTCTCCCCAGATATGCAAGTCCTGGAAGAAATGCTGGATATTGCGGTGCTCTTTGGGTGCCTTTTGATGTATCCATCTTTGGACCAGGTTTCCACCAAGGCCGAGAACAGCAACGAGCGTCATGTACCACTCTACTTTATGTGGCGATGAAATGCGGTTTATTCCTTCCACCACGATCCATCCACCGGCAATGAGAAGTAGTAAGGCACTTATCACTCCTCCTCTCTTCCTCAATCTCATTTCTCTGTCACTTTGCCGCGAGAGACGGGATACTATCGCATTAACAATATTCTCGGTCCCGTCCACGAGGACATGCAGGCTGTCGGACATGAGTGCGATACTTCCTGAAAAATAACCTCCTAAAGATTCCAAGCTGAAAATTCCCAGCGACCATTTTGCGAGCGTGATATAGCGTATTTCTTCCGCCAAACACGAGCAGTCTTCAAATCGCCCGGATTCGAGCGACGGACATGCGTCCAGATGATTGTGCGCCACGAGGACACCTCCGTTTTATGAAAGTTCGAATTGACTGGGTACATTATGGCAAAAAAATGCGCTATTGTCAAACAACATAAATTTTGGTATATTACTTGGATGCTTTACACGGGAAAAGGTGATGACGGTACGACCAAAACATTTGGTTCCTGCAATCAACGTATTTCAAAAAGCTCGGCGGTTGCCGAGGCACTCGGCTCGCTCGACGAGATCAATTCGTTCCTCGGTATCTGCAAGACGAACGAATACGCGAAAGAACATTATCTGGAAGGATACAGTTTTGCAGAGATGGTTGATTGGGTACAGCAACAGTTGTTCATTGTACAGGCGCACGTTGCTGGTGCGGACAAGACGATAGACAAAGAGAAGATTATACATATGGAGCAGGCGATTGACATGACCGAAAAGGAGTTGCCACCCATAAAAACTTTTTTTGTTTCAGGGGGAACCACTCTTGCCGCTCAGTTTGATTTCGCACGGACGCTCGCACGGCGCGCAGAGCGCAGAGTGGTGGGAGTCTCTGAAGAGGGCAAGGCGAAAGTCGATGCGAACATCCTCGCGTTCTTAAACCGCCTCTCATCGCTTCTGTATGCCATGGCTAGACTTGCGAACTATAAATCTGGTATAACAGAGGAACCGCCGTCATATCGATGATGGACAACGGACAACTTACTACAAACGACCAGAATTAAGCATTTTTGTAATCAGTGGTGGGTCGTTGGCTGTAGGTAAATATGGTGGCTATGGTGTAACGGTTAACACTGGAGCTTGTGGAGCTCTCGATCAGGGTTCGATTCCCTGTAGCCACCCAAAATGACAACCCGCCCTTTTGTGCGGGCTTTGTCGTTTTGGGTGGCTAAGCACGCAAATTGCTTTGCGTGCGTCAGGGAATCGAATGGCGGAGCATGTTTTGTTTAGCAAAACAAAACGGTGAGCCAGTGCCTAGACCAACAACTCGCGACGGCGAGTTGTTGAGTCGAAGGGGATTCCCTGTAGCCACCCAAAATGTGAAAAAAACCCACCAATAATTATTGGTGGGATTTTTTTTAGATTCATTTCTTTGCAATACCTGCTATACTACTGACTTACTTGTTTTTTAAAATTTTATATCTATGCAGTACACGCAGAAAATAAAAGAGGCGATTCGTGTCGCGATCCGCGTTCACGAGCTCGACCAAAAGCAGAAACGAAAAGGGAAAGATATCCCCTACATTATTCATCCGCTTATCGTCGGACTTATCCTTGCACGTATCTCGCGTGACGAGGACGTCGTGGTGGCGGGAATACTCCACGATACGATTGAGGACAGTGTGGATACAAAGAAGGTAACTATCGCAACCATCAAGAAACGGTTTGGCGACGAGGTCGCGCGGATGGTTGGTGATGTGACCGAAAAGAATCGCAATGTCCCGTGGGTGGAACGCAAAAAACAAAACGTAAAAAAGATCGCCGACCTCCCCAAAGATTCATTGATGTACCGAAAGAAAACCTCGTCGAGCACTATGTGGAAGTTATTGAGGCAATAAGGAAAGCGTGGCCGTCGCACCCTCTGCGGAGCGACCTCGACTATCATGCGGCGGAATTGAGATTGATGCTTTAGGTACGGTATAGTATGATATAGTCATTATTCAGTGTGTAAATTTTTAGAAAATATGGAAATTTTTCTTATGTATGTTGCCGTGTTCGTTGTTGCGATCGTCGTGGCAAGTATCAGGCAGGTCAATCAGTGGGAGCGGGGCGTGAAGTTCACGTTTGGCGTATTTACGAGCGTTGCAAATCCGGGGTGGCGCATTGTGCTTCCGGTAATTCAAAACATGAAAAAGGTAGACGTGCGGTTGAAGACCGTGGACGTCCCCTCGCAGGATGCGATTACAAAAGACAATGTGTCCGCAAAAATAAATGCAGTGATTTATTATCAGGTTACCGATGCGGCAAAGGCAATCATTGATATTCAGAATATCGACTACGCCGTGCTCCAGCTCGCGCAAACGACGATGCGCAACATCGCCGGCTCGGTGACACTCGATGAGCTTCTTGCTGAGCGACAGAAGATTTCAGACCAGATTGAGACAATCATCGACGAGGCAACCAAAGGGTGGGGAGTCGACGTGGCGACGGTTGAGCTCAAGGACATTGAGCTTCCCGACAATATGGTGCGAACGATTGCGAAGCAAGCGGAAGCGGAACGCGAACGCCGCGCCGTCATCATTAATTCTCAAGGGGAAGTTTCTGCGGCAGAGAACCTCGCACAAGCGGCGCGGATTTTGTCAGGAAGCGCAGGCGCGCTCCATCTCCGCACCCTCAACTCCATTAACGATATTTCGTCGGATCAGTCGAATACGGTTGTATTCACACTTCCCCTCGAGATGATGCAGGCGTATATGGGGTATGCAAAAAAACAAGGAGGAGAGGCAGTTATTGCGGAGGTGGTTAAAGGGAGCACAGTTTAAAAATACCTCAAAGTGGTTCCAAGGTAGTGAACCATAACAATGGCTTGACACAAATAGTTTCTAAGTATATAATATTCTTCAGGTGAGATTTTGTTTTTTGTAATCTCAAATACGTTCAACCGCAACCGAGGAGGGGCTCATGGTGAGAACAATAGGTGCTTTGGTCGCTCCACTTTCGCGGTATTTAGGGGAGAGGGTCGGGACGAGAGAAATCGGCACATCGGTTTTCTCATTTATGCCGTACAATCTTCCTCTTTTTCTTGTTCCCGGATGGTACGAGAAGGTCGGAGAAGTGTTGAAGGAAATAAATATGGGCATTCAGATGCTTCCGCTACGCGGGCTTAGGGAAAAACACTTGAACAATTTCAATGTTCTTTCTTTTGAAGGACCGTGGAATTGCGGGAGCGTGTTCGGTGCCCTTGCGCGCACAATCGGGATCAACGGAGATTTTCCTTCGCTCATTGATGTGGGACTGTTTGGCTCCGAAAATGTGTGCAGGAGGTGCATCGAGATGCTTCAGCGGTGTTGCCCGAATGCTTTGGCAATAGATACGCCGTGGATTCAGGATTCGGCAATAGAGCTGGGCCCGAACATGGATAAGGGTAACGCACGACAATGGGGGAACCAGAAACCGGGTGGTGTTGTCTTGGACACGGGGCATTGGAGGAAGTTGAAAGATCCCGAAAAGGAGTTGGAGGCTTGCGGCGGGTTCGGTAGTGTGCGCATGGTTCACTTGAAGCTGTTGTCTCCGGACGAGACGATGTCGTTTCTGCACAACAAAAGGAATGACGAAAACACAAGGCTGCTAAAAAATTTTTTGGTTCATGACACGGAAAGGAAAACCCCCGTAATCATCGAAGCCAAAAACGATGCGCTTCAGCATCAGAATAAAAAAACAGGGGAAGTTCTTTCAAGGTTAGCAGAAAGAATCCACGAAGTCCTCGGTGATTGAATAAATCACCGATTTAAACAAACCGTATGGTTCGCCCTGCGGTTTTTTGTTTTGTCGTGATGGTGGATGCATGCGCCCAAAGCGTGCTGGTGTGGTAATATGGAAGTACAATGAGGTATAGAATTCCCCTATTTGTCTTGTTTGCGCTCGGCGTGGTGTTTCTGCTCGGTGTTTATGTGCGCGGACACGGCATGGATGTACTCGACCCGAAAGGAGTGATTGCGCTTGCGGAGAAGAATTTATTGGTCACGGCGACGCTCCTCATGCTCATTGTGGTTATCCCCGTGTTCGTCATGACATTTTTCTTTGCATGGCGGTATCGTGCGGGGAATACGAAGGCAAAATATGCTCCCGACTGGCACAGTAATAAAACATTGGAAGCAGTCTGGTGGGCTATTCCGTCGGCGATTATTGTAGTGCTTGCCGTTATCACATGGAAAAGCACACATGAACTAGACCCGTTCAAGCCTCTCAATAGCATAGCTCCGGTAATGACGATACAAGTCGTCGCGCTTGACTGGAAGTGGCTGTTTATCTATCCTACGGAACATATTGCGACCGTGAACTTCGTCCAATTTCCGAAGGATGTGCCGATCAAATTTCAAATAACCGCAGATGCACCGATGAATTCATTTTGGATTCCCCAGCTTGGCGGGCAGATCTACGCGATGGCGGGGATGCAGACACAATTGCATTTGATGGCAAGTGAAGCGGGGGAGTATGCGGGGGTATCTTCGAATTTTAGCGGTGCAGGATTTTCGGGGATGAAATTCGTCGCCAAAGCAAGCTCGCAGGAGGAGTTTGATGTGTGGATAGAGACCGTGCGACAGTCGCCGAACATGCTCAATCTCGAGGAGTATGAAAAACTTGCGAAGCCAAGCAAAAATAATCCGGTCGCGTACTATGCATCGGTCGCGCAAGGTTTGTATGATACGATAATAATGAAATTCATGGCGCCGGACAAGGGCAAGTTTCAAGTCGAAAGCGGAAAGTCAAAAGTAGAAGATGAAATGGCGATGTAGTTCCCATTTATAGTATTTGGCGTTCCGATGTATAATTTAAAGGATATGATTTCCTTACGCAATTTCGTCTTGGTCTTGTTTGTTGTTTTTTCGAGTTTCTCTTTTGCCAATCTTGCTTTCGCACAGGTTGTGAATCCTCCGGCAGGGACAAAGATAGACTATCCTGTGGGGAGTAGCCCTATTGGAGTTGCTTTTGATAATGTTACTAATTCGATTTGGGTGACAAATTGGGGTTCAGGTACTGTTAGCAAGGTAAATATTAATGATGGCACTAGAGTTGACTATGCTGTTGGGGCACTCCCTCGTGGTGTCGCCTTCGATAACGTTACTAATTCGATTTGGGTGGCAAACTCTGGCGTCAACACTATTAGCAAGGTGAATATTCATACCGGCACGAGAGTCGATTATATGGTGGTAGCTGAGCCATTCAATGTCGCTTTCGAAAGTGTCACAAATTCTGTGTGGGTCACAACTGCTGGTACTGCTGGCATAATTAGTAAGGTAGATATTTTAACGGGCGCCAGAACGGATTATTTTGACTGGTATTATCCACGAGGGATTATCTTCGATAATGTTACAAATTCCATATGGATAGGAAATTATTTTCCTGTTGTTAGCAGAGTAAACATTTATACAGGCGCAAGAATTGATTACGCAACTGGGTTGAGTAAGGAGCAGTTATCTGGGGTTGCATTTGACCGTGTCACTAATTCTGTGTGGGCGGTAAGCTCTTTTGCTAATACTGTTAGCAAAGTAAATATTTTTACAGGTGCAATGGTTGATTATGCTGTGGGAATGGATTCATACAGCGTTGCTTTTGATAATGTAACCAACTCGGTATGGGTGGCGAGTTACACTTCTAATTTTGTGAGCAAAATAGATATTTTTAGTGGAGTTAAAGTTGATTATACTACGGGGGTGAATCCGTCTGCCGTTGCCTTCGACAATATTACAAACTCCGTGTGGGTGACGAATGCCGGTTCTAATACGGTTAGTAAAATAGCAATCGGTGGACTAGCGCAACACTCGCCCACCATCGTCACGCTTGGGCAGTTTAAATCGGATGGAATAATGCCAATTGCAGAAGGTGGGGTTACCACTGAGCCAGCGGCAGTTTTCAGGGCAACTCTTTCAGACATTGATAATGATACAGCTAAACTTCAAGTAGAATTAAAAGAATTAACCCAGCCTTTTGACGAAACGAATCTTTTGGAAAGTGTTTTTGTTTCGTCGGGGAGTATTGCAACAACATCAAAAGAGATGATTGCTGATGGTCAGTATCATTGGCGCGCGCGGGCGGTGGACAACAATGGGAATCAAAGCGAGTGGCAGGAGTTTGGTATTGTGGGCAATATAGATTTTGTGGTGAAGGTGGTGCCGCTGTATACGCAGGTGAGGTCGAATTACCCGTCTCAAGCATTGACCACAAGCTGGTTTGATAAAACATACGCCAACGGCACCGGAAATATTGGAGCCGAGGCATGTGGTCCTTTCATTCAAGACTGCGGCTGTGCCATCACCTCCGCCGTTATGGTCATGCGATACTATGGGATTGCGACAAGCACCGACAATCAAGATGTAAACCCACTCAATTTCAACTCTTGGCTAAGCAGTGCAAGCAACAAAGGCTATGTAGGTAATGGAAATTTTGATTGGCCAAAAGCAGCTGAGTATTCGAAAAATCCTCTTTCTGGCATTCCGCGCCTTTCTTACGACGGCAGGAGAGATATAGATGATAATTATAACACTACTTTTGGCGACCTTACCTCTATTACGGACATTTACGTGAATTCTGGAAAACCGGTTGTTATATGGAGTAAAAATAAAGGACACTTTTTAGTAGCTACAGAGAAACTTGCCACCACATATTCTGTCCGTGACCCAGCATGGTATAATACAAAAACACTTCAGTCAGGAATCACCAGCAGAGCATTAAAAATTCGCGACTACAGCAATCAATTTACGGGGGTTCGGCTTTATAGCAATGCAAGTCGTCCCGTGGCTGGGATTTCTTTGAATCTTGCTTCTCCTGCAGAATTGTTTATCGTTGATCCTCAGGGGAGGAGGCTTGGGAAAGATCCAGTGAGCAACATAGTTTATAATGAAATTCTCGGCGGTTCATATGGAGTTGATGGAATTAGCAATGCGGATGTTGAGGACCCTCCTTCTCCGCACGAGGTAAAGAATATTTGGATTCCTAATCCAGAAGTTGGGCAATATATAACGAAAGTCATAGGTACTGGCACGGGGTCATATACCCTTGATTCTTTAGCATACGATTATCTCGGAGATTCCCATTCTCAAACACTGACCGCCCAAACACAATCAGCTTTTGTGGATGAGTATCGTCTTAATGTACCTGCGACAGGGGAACAGATAAATCTTGACCTAGCGCTTACTTCTCAAGGCTATGACGAGTGTTCAACTTTGAACGGCACCAATCTGGGTTGTCCCGCAAGAATTGATTTTTTGAGTTTGGAAAAGATTAGCAACTCGGCAGAAGTGCCCGAGCTCATCAGCCCTACGGGAGAAACCCGCTATACCGCTCCAGTAGTTTCAGGAGAGCGCGGAACGACGGAGGTTAAGGCAAAGCTATACGATGAGACGAAACTCCTCGCTCTTTTGAATACCCGTTCAGTGCCTTCAGACCAGCTTTGCGCAGTCTTTGATGATACTGTAAAAGACAATGCCTTAGTAAACCACCTCATCAAAACAACAGATAATCAAGGGAAATTCTCATTCGGTGTTTCATCCTCAGCAAATTCTCTCACGCTGATTGAAAGCGTGAGAGAGACAATTGCGGGACAATTAAAAAGAGTTTGTATCGCAGAAACAATTTCTCCGCAAAACTTTAATACTTCGGGTGTTGCAACAAGAGAGGTCAATCAGATTACACTTACGGTAAGAAATACTAATAGTGGGATCCTCGTGAAAAAGACCGCTGGTCATAATTCTCAAACAATAGACTATTGATATGAAATTTAATAAAAAGATTTTAGTTTTATGGCTAATTATTATTTTGTTTGCTGCGGTGGTAAGCACGGTTTACTTTATATTTCTTAAAAAACCAGTTAGTCAATCAACTAATAATCAAATAGCCACTATACAAAAAGAAGCATCTTCTATCGGGTGCCTAGGGGAAAATGAAATAGTCGATTATGATCGCATCAGTTTAAACCCTGCAATTACTCAGCCTAAAGAAAGCTCCCCGATGATTTTTGTGAAAAATAAAAGTACAGGAGAGGTAATTAAGAGTTTTCAAATTGAAAATGTTCGAGACTCTGGATATCCGATGGAAGTACATAAGTGTAATATTTATGTAAATAGAACATTTAATTTTGATAAAGGAAAGGGGTTGCCATTGCCAAATTACAGAAGTGAATTGTGGCAGTACTACTACAATGGCGAGGCGGGGAAATTATTGTTGGTTTTATTTGATTTTGGAAAAGAAAATGATCTCAATATCAACAATGACTATTCCCCAATCTTTCGTATTTCTGATAATGAAAAAAACATCTCACTAATTCGCGGATACCTCGGCAAAGACAATTACGCCCTCATCATCAAAGACCTCAAAACACTGGAAGACCCTCTCACCCTCCCCATCACCGACATAGAAAAACGCAATCCCGATCTCGTTGACGACATATCATTGGATGGTTGGACAAAAGACAGCCGCTATTTCTGGGCGCGCACCCATTCTGGCGCCAATGTGCTTGGATTTCTCCGCATTGATATGCAAACCAAAACTTTTGAACTTTTCCCTGCTCCCGAAAATGTCCTCGGTGGCGATGCTTTGAATATTGAAAAAGGACTTATTACCGTTCATCCCGGCAATGTGTGGTATGGCATTGCAGATGTGACAGAACAAGAAAAAGCTGAACGTCGCAAGCAAGGAATGGGGACAGAACTCTATATTGAAAACCTCCTCACTAAAAAGCGTGAGTTTGTTGTAAAAACTAATGAGCCACTTTATTATTTCAAGCCAAAGTGGCTCTCTGACACCGAACTCCAGTATGAAATGCCGAATGGAGAAAAGAAAATCTATAAAATTAATACATAATTATGTTTGGAAAATTAACTTTTGACGCGCTTCCCTCCGACCCGATTATCATCGGGGCATCGATATTCATGCTTCTTGTCGGGCTCTTAATTGTCGGTCTTTTGTTTCGCTTCAAGCGATTTACGTGGCTTTGGAAAGAGTGGCTCACATCCGTTGATCACAAAAAAATCGGGGTGATATATCTTATCCTCGCTTTTGTTATGCTCCTGCGCGGGTTTACGGACGCCGCCATGATGCGCACACAACAGGCGATTTCCGTCGGCGATGCGACGGGGTTCCTACCACCAGATCATTACGATCAGATCTTTACCGCGCACGGGGTCATCATGATTTTTTTTGTGGCGATGCCGCTTATGTTTGGGCTCATCAACTTGGCGGTGCCTCTGCAAATCGGCGCGCGTGATGTTGCATTCCCGTTCCTCAACTCTTTGAGCCTGTGGCTCACGGTTGCGGGGGCGATGCTCGTGAATGTTTCGCTCACCGTGGGGGATTTCGCGGCGGCGGGATGGCTCGCATATCCGCCACTTTCGGGGATAGAGTATAGTCCCGGTGTGGGCATGGATTATTATATTTGGGCTTTGCAAATAGCGGGCGTGGGGAGTTTGATCTCGGGAATCAATTTTTTCATCACGATCCTCACGATGCGTTGCCCGGGGATGACGTTTATGCGCATGCCGGTATTCGTCTGGACGGTATTTTCCAGCATGGCGCTTGTCATCATTTCTTTCCCCATCCTTACAGCGACGCTTGGCATGTTGTCCGTCGATCGTCTTTTCGGTATGCATTTCTTCACGTCGGATTTTGGCGGGAACCCAATGATGTACATTAACCTTATTTGGGCGTGGGGACATCCGGAAGTGTATATTCTCATGTTGCCCGCGTTTGGTATTTTTTCGGAAGTCGTTTCGACATTTTCTCGCAAGCGATTGTTTGGCTACACGACAATGATTTGGGCGACGGTTGCAATCACCTTCTTGTCCTTCGTCGTATGGCTCCATCATTTCTTTACGATGGGGAGCGGTGCAAAGGTGAATGCGTTTTTCGGCATCATGACAATGATCATCGCCATTCCCACGGGCGTGAAAATCTTCAACTGGCTCTTCACGATGTTTCGCGGGCGCATCACGTTTACGTCCCCGATGCTCTGGACGCTCGGATTTATCTTTACGTTTACTTTAGGGGGCATGACGGGAGTACTTCTCGCCGTGCCGGGAATCGACTTTCAACTGCACAACAGTTTGTTTTTAATCGCGCATTTTCATAATACGATTATTGGTGGCGTGGTGTTCGGATATTTTGCGGGACTCACGTATTGGTTTCCCAAGATCTTTGGATTTACGTTGAACGAAAAACTCGGCAAACTTGCGTTCTGGCACTGGATTGTCGGGTTCTTTGTGGCATTTACACCGCTCTATATTCTTGGCCTCATGGGGATGACGCGGCGCTTGAGTCATATCGATGCGTCGACGGGATGGCAACCGCTCCTCATTGTTGCAGGAATCGGTGTGCTCATTATTGCAGGTGGTGTGGTATTGCAGATTGCACAGTTCATTGTGAGCATCAAAGAGCGTAGGAAGAATCTCGATACGACCGGGGACCCGTGGGACGGTAGGACACTCGAGTGGTCAACCTCATCACCACCACCGTCCTATAACTTTGCGACAATCCCGACCGTGCATGGGCGGTATCCGTTTTGGGATATGAAGCAGGGGGTTGGCGCGAAAAAGGAGAAGACGCACTATGAAGATATTCATATGCCGAAAAATACCGGCATGGGACTTTATATTGCGCTCGCAAGTTTCCTCTTCGGGTTTGGTGTCGTGTGGCATATCGTGTGGCTCGTCGCTCTTGGAGCCTTCGGTATTATCGCGCTTATCATCGTACGTTCGTTTAATCGCGATACCGAGTACGTTATTCCTGCCACTGAAGTAGAGATGTTGGAGAGTGCGCGCACATAAAAATTTATATGACTACAAAAACTTTAATTTATCCCGTTAGAGATCGCGAGGGCTCGCAGCGTGAGCCCATCTCTAATGGGACACTTCATCACCAAGAAATCTCTCGCGAAGAAAGTTATCACGCGGACAACAAAGCTATTTTTGGTTTTTGGGCATACATCATGAGTGATTGTCTTCTGTTCGCGAGCCTTTTTGCGACGTATGCGGTACTCCAGAACAACACCTACGGGGGTCCATCGGCAGGGGAATTGTTCAGTATGCCGTTCGTTCTCGTTGAAACACTCATCTTGCTCACGAGTAGTTTTACGTTCGGACTCGTGACGATGTACGCGCACCACCATAACAGCAAAAGCAAGGTGCTCGCGTGGCTTTTTGTAACATTTCTCCTCGGTGTGGCGTTCCTTGCGATGGAGGTGACGGAATTTGCAAAGCTTGCCGAGGAAGGCAATAGTTGGCAGAGGAGCGGGTTTTTGTCGGCATTCTTTACGCTCGTGGGAACGCACGGCCTGCACGTAACGGCAGGCCTCCTCTGGATGGGGAGTCTTATTGCGCAGGTGATGCGGTACGGACTTGATTCGGTGACGGTGCGGAAACTTTCGTGTCTGGGATTGTTTTGGCACTTCCTCGACATCGTGTGGATTTTTATTTTTACCGTTGTGTATTTAATGGGAGCGATTTAGAAATTACTTCAATACCATGACAAAAGATTTTAAAGTAATTGATGAGTACTATGAAGCCGGACGCAAGGCGCTCAAGTCGTATGTAACGGGGTTCGTGTTGGCGATCTTTTTAACACTCGTGCCGTACTTCATGGTGGTGAATCATGCGCTCACTGCGCAGAATTTAGTATGGGCGGTTGTGCTTCTCGGCGTTCTACAGTTTTTGGTGCAGGTCGTCTTCTTTCTCCATCTGAGCAGGAACTCACGTTCGCACTGGAACATAATCGTTTTTATCTTTACGGTGCTTATCGTCGCAATTCTCGTTGCCGGCTCCCTTTGGATTATGTATCATTTGAATTACAACACGATGAGCGATTCTCCGTTTAATACCAATGAAGGATATATTCCGCAGTAGTGAATAGAATATGGAACATGGAATGTAGAATATGGAATAATTTTTGCACGCATTCTAAATTCCACATTCTATCTTCCATATTCCACTTATGAAAGATTACTACCAACTCACCAAGCCCGGCATTATTTACGGCAATGCGATTGCGGTTGTTGCGGGATTTTTCCTTGCCTCAAAAGGCGACATTAGTTGGTGGCTCTTGCTTGCAACGCTTGCCGGCATATCGCTCATTATGGCATCGGGGTGCGTGTTCAACAATTATATCGACCGCGATATAGACAGATTGATGGAGCGGACGAAAAATCGCGCTCTTGCGCGCGGAGCCGCTTCTCTCCGCGGCGCGGTTATCTACGGAACTTTCCTCGGGCTTACCGGTGTGCTCGTCTTGATTGCGTACACGAATTTTCTTACCATTCTCGTCGCACTCGCGGGACTCTTTGTGTATGTGGTCGCGTACAGCTTGTGGTTCAAGCGCCACTCGGTACACGGGACCCTTGTCGGCAGCATCTCTGGTGCTGTGCCCCCGGTCGTCGGCTATGTCGCAGTGACGGGTAGCCTCGACCTCGGCGTAATCATTTTATTTTTGATCCTCGCACTGTGGCAAATGCCCCATTCGTATGCAATCGCGCTCTATCGACTGGACGACTACATTGCCGCGGGGATCCCCGTATTGCCTGTCAAAAAAGGCGCGCGTGTCACCAAGATCCACATGCTTGTTTATATTGTTCTTTTTACCTTCGCAACGCTCGCGCTCACTGCGTTTGGTTATATGGGATATGTATACGCCGTTGTTCTCTCGGTGCTCGGTGCAGTGTGGCTCGGATTATGCGCGAAGGGTATTAAAACTCTCGACGACAAACTCTGGGCACGCAATATGTTCATTTTTTCCATCGTGGTTCTTGTGGTGTTTTGTATTATGGTTGCGGTTGATTGGGCGATAAAACTGTAACACAGAAGTCGGACATGCAATATCCGACTTCTGTGTTAAGATGGAATTATTATGAACATCATCGAAGAATATGTAGGGAAAAGCGGTGTGAAATATATTTTTGAATATGCGGATGCCGATTCTTTTGAGCATCTTGACCCCGTTTTGTGCAGGCAAGTGTACGCAGTCTGTTTCTTGGAGGACCGCATAGTTATCGGATATGGCGGG
>LCOP01000018.1:0-592 GCA_000996605.1 Parcubacteria group bacterium GW2011_GWA1_47_8 | reverse complement strand
GAAGGAGAAACATTTGAACAGACGCTCAAGCGAGAAATTGAGGAGGAGTCGAACACGGAAGTCCTCGCGTGCATTCCGGTTGGATATCAGAAAGTTATTGATACGAGGGACAATAGTTTCATCTACCAGCTTCGCTATGTATGCGTGGCTCGGCCGTATGGACCGTTTGTGCGAGATCCTGCCGGGAGCATCACGGAGATCAAACTTATTGACCCCTTAATGTACAAGATATTTTTTGATTGTCTTATTTTTTTATAAATGAGCAAAATAACAAAGGCCTGAAAACCGAAAAATAGCGCGCCGACAATATCCATAACCGGGACAACGTCTCTGACGCCAAAAATAAACAGGAAAAAAGGAATAATGCCCGTTATAAGCCAGGCGAGATTTTTATTTAATTTCAAATCGTACCAAAGCGTTTCCCTAAAATAAATTCCATAACTTAGCGCCGCTCCAGCCACTGCCAGTAATCCCAGAAGCGCCCCGGCATACATAATAAAATTGGAATTCAAGGTCTGAGAAAATCCAAATATGGCGTCTGGAGATGTTAATTTTCCGGAAACGCCCAAAACGATAAAAACAAACAGAAGAA
>LCOP01000017.1 GCA_000996605.1 Parcubacteria group bacterium GW2011_GWA1_47_8 | reverse complement strand
TTTTTGTGTCATGGGCTCAGTATACCTGAAAACCGAGGGTTTTCAGACTTTCCTACAATGTCCCTGCGGCAGAGACCGCAGGGAAACGAGTTTTACCGTCTCCCACGAGCGCAGAGATGACGAATTCTCTCTGCGTAAGCTTCTGCATAGCAAGTTGATAACAGAACGTAGTTTCAGAAGAGACCACCGCCATGTAGACGTTTTCTTTTGCATGGAGGTCACGAACGACAAAGAGCCACTCGTACCCTACCTTCGTCGCATCCATAATAGCAACCATGGCGCGTGGTGTTACGCTTCGCTCGGGTAGCTGGTACAAAGAAAGTTGATTACGCACCCACTTCTCTGATTTGATGTACCGACCTTTTAATGTATCTATGGTTGCGTACTGAAAACAAAATTCGTACCACAGCTTCTTTCTTGTTAGTGACAGGTCTTTCCTCTTGCTCAATTGAAACTGAGTAGAGCAATGTACGCACTTGTATCTCTGTATTCCTCTAAACTTTCCGTTCTTCTTTATTAAAATTGAGGCACATTTCACGCACAAAATCGTTTTTTTTATTCATATTCACATTATTACTCAATATCCTTATTACTGAAGGCTAAGTGTAGCATTCAGCCTCACAAAAGTACTATTAAGCCAAAAGTTTCAAGTCTCTAATGAGATCATCCGCGTTAGTGAATGCTTTTTGATTCTTTATGTTCGCATCCATTTCAGCACTAATCGCTTCCCACTCCGCAATCTTCTTTTTTGTCGGTGTCTGTTCGAAAGCCGAAAACGACACTGATTTGTTTCGCGCTAAATCTTTCAGAAACGCATTGATAATAGCCGACAAGGTGAACCCGAGCTCGTCCGCCACTTTTTGTGCATCTTTTTTTACTTTTGGGTCTATTTTGATATTTAATACTGCTGTTTTCATATATGACAAAGTATATACTTTGTCATTATTGCTGTCAACAACAACACTGGTATCTACTTATACGATACTATCGTATAAGTAGATACCAGAATAATTGGGTTACTTCAGTGTTTCTTCAAAAAGCGTTTTGAATATCGCTGGATTTCCCGCTCCCTTACTTGCTTTCATTCCCTGACCGATAAAAAATTGGAGGAGTACCGTCTTCCCTGATTTGTAATCGACGACGACGGTTGGGTTTGCGGAAATAATTTCTGCGACCATTTTTTTGAGTGCTTCCACATCATTTTTCTGAATGAGGGCATGCTTTTTTGCAATTTCATGTGGGTGTCCTCCTTCTGCATACAAAATCGCAAGCGTGTCTTTCGCGCCTCGTGAAGAAAGGTCGCCCGCTTTAATCATCGTCACGAGATCTGCAAGACTTTTGCCCGTTACCCCTCCAATTGGGCTGGAGGCCTTCACCCCATTAGAAGTGGGTGCACGCTGCGAGCCCTCGCGACTTCTAACGGGGTTAATCAAACCGACAAGGTCAGACGTAATGTAGTTTTCGATAAGTGCTGCCGAAGGTCGATCTCCGCCAATTTCATTTACAGTATCTTCAAAAAGCCCCCCGAGGATTTTGTCTGCAACAAAAACCTCTGCATTCTCTGGCTTCACACCGTATTCACGCACGAGGCGTGCGCGCTTCTCCCACGGAAGCTCAGGCATTGTAGCCCGTAGTACATCTTTTGCAAATTCCGGAATCTCAGAAATTTTTAATTTTGGTAAATCGGGGTCGGGGTAAATCGGGGTCGGGGAAATAGCGATAATCGTGCGCTGACTCTTTTTTGCGTTGTGAAAATGTTTTCTGTCCTCCCTCGTCCCACCCGCGCGTCTCCTGCACAATCTCCCCCGGCCCGCCGTCCAAAATTTTCGTCATACGCTCCACCTCGTACGCTATCGCGCGCTCTACCGAGCGAAATGAGTTTAAATTTTTCACCTCGACTTTTGTGCCGAGCTTGTCTGTCTTTGATATTGAAATATTTGCCTCCACGCGCATCTCCCCCTTTTCCATATTTGCATCAGATACACCGAGTGTGCGAAGAAGGAGCTGAAGCTCACGCGCAAATGCACCTGCCTCTTCTGCGGTGTGAATGACGGGCTTGGTCACGAGCTCCATCAAAGGCACCCCCGCGCGGTTGAAGTCGACGAGGCTCCCTGCACTAACATCGCTTGCCCGCGCTGCGTCAGCAGACGAGTGTGACGAGCTCGCAGTGTCTTCCTCTAAATGCACGCGCTCAATAGCAACACCATTCAAAAGCCCCCCCGATACAAGCGGATATTTGTACTGACTGATCTGATACCCCTTTGGAATATCTGGGTAAAAATAGTTTTTGCGGTCAAACTCAGTAAAGTCCGCGAGGTCGCTCCCGAGCGCTGTCCCCACACGAAGTACGTGGTTCACCGCCTGCTTGTTAATCACAGGCAAAGTCCCCGGATGCGCCATGCACACCGGGCAAATATTCACATTCGGCTCTGCATTGAACGGATCATTAGCCGAGTTGCAAAACATCTTTGTTTTTGTTTTCAACTCCGCGTGAACCTCCAAGCCGACCGTTAGTTTGTATTCTCTCATATTTAAATATTTTTACTTCAACCAAAGATTTTGTGGAATGCCTGACTGAGCAATAACTGACTTTAGCGTTCGTGGGTGAATTGATTTTTGTCCGTGATATTGAATATGTGTTTGTCTCACTTTTCCGCCATAAGAACCAATATAATAAAAATGGCTCCCGTGCGTGTGGGAATGTTGAAATCCGTGCTCCTTCAGAAAATCAACGATGCCTTTGAATGTCCAGTTGTTCAGACCGCGAGGCATAATTTTTTACGCAAACGCGAGGTTAAATTGCCCCGAACTTAAAACATACGGGGACTTTGTCGAGCGCGTAGTGCTTCTTTTAACATCATTTTTCTGCGCGTCCTGCCACATTTTTTCATATTCAGAATCAACAGCTTGATTGAGTACATGTGGGCGCAATTTAAATTTCCTTGCTGAACCGAGATACCCCGCAATAGCTTCATTTAGGAGTACGATAGCTTCAATCTGTGATGCCCCCTCGACAACGACATTAAATTCAAGCGCCACCGCGAAAAATGTATCTTTTTCTTTAAAGACCACGTATCGCACCGAGCCTTTTTGTAGACTATTTTTAAAAGCTTTCATATGGCTATAGTACATTAATGGGGGACGAAAAACAAATGCATTATTATTGACCATTCGACACTCAACATTTCCACATTCTAGAAATTTCTTTGCAAATATCTTTATTGAGGCTAACCATATCCTTAGCATAATTATAAGTTATCTTAATTTCACCAGTGCTATTGATTTCTAAAACACCTGGGTATTTTCTTATAAATTCGTTTACTTTTGGCTTGTCCTCGTCTTTTATTATTCCTTCATTGTGTACCAGAGCATTACGAATTTTTTGAGCAATTTCAAATTTAAATTTAAATGGTTGGGTTGATGGAAAATTTTCTCCAAAAACTTTCTCGATATATTTTATTGATCTTCCAACCCCACGCCCACTTATATCTTTGTGTGAAAAAATCTGTTCAAAATATCCTTCCGCATAAACACACAAACTGGTGATCTTTGCTTCCATAAAAACATAAGTGGATATAACAAATGATCTGTACATTAGTTGTTCAGTTTCCGATATTTCCAACTCCATGTAAGCAAGGTAGTCCTCCCCTTCATTTATGACACTCTTGTCAGACTCTTCTGACATAACCCCTCTCACTCTCTTTTCTTCAGTCTTATATTTTTCGTTGTCGTTGTCTACTGTTGTTTTTATTAGATTAAGATATTTTTTAAAATAAACGCTGTTATCATCAATAATCAAACTATATTCAACTTTTTTCATTTATGTATTTCAAAATACTATGCTAATTCATAGTTTTCTAATTATTTTTTATTGGCACTACAAATTGCTTACCTTTTTGGAGAAATAAATATAAGAAAAAGAAAATTTGTACAAATGGCACCAATAAGAGCAATAAGTACCAGGGGCTTCTTCCAATATTTACAATCCTTCGCATAGAGGATGCAACAAAAATATAAAAACAAACAAAGAGCCAGCCAAAAGACATAATGAATACTATCATTGCAAGTATTTCACTTATAGGTAGAAGTAAAAAAATAGCAAAAATCTCTAGACCCGCGAGTATCGCATAGGAAATGATATTTATTCTAAAGTACCGCCTTCTTCCCATCTCTCCAGTATTTATTTCAAAAAAATTTTTTATTGTATCTGTTATTTTTTTCATACTTTTATTATACTAAATACCACAACAAATACCTACGCCACTGCCTTCAAAAGTTTCAAAAGCTCATCTTGGAATTTCTTCATCCCCTCGTCGTCGAGGATAGTGATGGAGAAAATTTCTGATTCTGGACAAGCCTTTTTCATTTCTGCTTCAACCTCCTTCATACGCTCGGGAGTCCCTGTGTCAGTTTTTGTGAGAATAATTATCTCGTGCTTTGAAGCCAGGTCTTTATCAAAAGCCTCGAGCTCTTTACGGACTGTTTCGTATACCGCGAGTGGGTCTTCATTTTCCAAAGACACCAAATGCGCGAGCATTTTTGTGCGCTTCACATGGCGGAGAAATTTATGTCCAAGTCCTTTCCCCTCGCTTGCACCTTCGATGAGCCCCGGAATGTCGGCGAGAATGAAGCCGTAAAATTCTCCGAGATTTGGCTCGAGTGTGGTGAACGGATAGTCGGCGGTCTTTGCGCTCGCGCGCGTGAGGGCGTTCAACAAGCTCGACTTGCCGGCATTGGGAAGTCCGATGAGTCCCACGTCCGCAACCAACTGAAGCTCGATTGCAAATTCCCCCTCTTGCCCCTTTGCGCCCGGAGTGTGTTCTTTAGGCGAACGATTCGTCGCACTTTTAAAACGCTCGTTGCCGTAGCCCCCGCGGCCGCCCTTGAGAACCAGCACCTTCTCGTCTTCGGTAAGAAGCGAAAATTCTTCACCGGTCTGCATATTACGGATGAGGGAACCAATCGGTGCGTCAAATACCATATCCTCGCCGTTCTTACCATGGAGGCTGTCTTTTCCTCCATCGCCACCGCGCTCGGCAATAAATTCTTTCTGATGGCGATATTTGGAAAGCATGTGCACGTCACGCACCGCATGGAAATACACGTCGCCGCCCTTGCCACCGTCGCCACCCGAAGGACCGCCAAGATCCTTGCTCTTTAGGTGAAGCCAGCGTTCCACGCCGTTTCCGCCGTCGCCCGCCTTCATATAGATTTTCATTTCGTCGATGAATGCCATGTGGGTAGTTAATAGTTATTAGCCAATAGTAAATACAGACTATTTTTATACCACACTTATGCGGCGACTGCGATTCGCGCAAGCTTGAGGGCGCCTTCTTTATTGTTCGCCCCAGCAATAAAACGAAGGTTGTGGCAAAAACGCGCATCAAGAACTCCCGTAATAGCGACCAGCTCTTCGTCCCTCTTTCCCGCCCACGCTAATGGCAATAATTTCCTTGACTCAAACGAATCGACATTCTTCCGGACTGCTTTTACTTTCCATCTTCCGCCGTTCTCGTGGTCGGGCTTTACGACATAAAGTGGCTCGAGATACTGCGTCAATATCCATTCCCATGGATGCTGACCATCAATAACGATAATTCTTTTGTCTTCTGATTTATGATATATTTCTGAAACGATTGCTTCTCCTTCAAGCTGGTCGCACGCAATAATAATTTCGCGAGAGATAATCTTCTTTGCGACTTCCATCGCTTGCGCAAACCCTGCATCAAAACTTATCTTGTGTATATTTTCTTCTTTCCATGTTGGCCTAAATGCTGTTACCGTATGGTGAAGAAGCGAAGGAAAAATTTTGAGCGATGTCAAAGTAAATAAACTTATTCCATTGTCCCCTGCATCCACCGGCTGAACCAGTTTCTCGTCGATACGGCGCGCGGCTTCGGTGCTTCCGCATAATTGCCCGCCATAATGCTTCCACACGAGGCCAAGCGAAGAATACGGTATACCATTCTCACGCCTGCCCGCACCGCCTTCTTGGTGATGGTCGAAACGCCCAACTTCTGCATCATAAACGCCCCCCACGTCCACCACATAGTCTCCCGTCACCCATACTTCTCTCTCGCGACTTCGCGCTATTTCAACATTCCCATCATGTAAAATAGACAGGACCGCGCACGCAAAAACCTCGTCAGTATGAAAATTACCGCTGTGCGTCACTATCTTTTTCATCCCGTTAGAAGTTCTGTTATTAAAATTGACCATAGCGATTTATCTACCCCATTGATTGTTTTCCTGCCTTCTAATTAGAGTGCAGGGAAACTTCTAACGGGATTCAAGTTTTTTGTGTTTGCGTCGTTCATACGAATGCGTCAGAGTTCTCTGTAACAAAATGAATGCTACCACAAAACCAAGCATCAGCAAAGCAAACTGTGCCGCGTTATTGGTAATTTTTATTGCCGTTTGTCCAAAGAAATATCCTACACAAAAATAAAGGATGACCCAAACGATTGAAGCCAGTAGTTCCGCCTTAAAAAAAAGCTTCATGTCCACCCTAAAAACTCCCGACATAAAAACAGTCGCACGGTTTACCCCATAGATAAATTTTGAAAAAAAGATAGAGGTGAACGGTTTCTCACGAAAATGCGGTAAAAAGTATGTCACCGCTCTTTGCGCTCGCGCAATCATTCTCTTTGCGAATCCTTTATCCTTGACGATCGAGCCAAGATAGTAATATCCTAAATTCCCCAGCACCACCCCGAGGAATGAAATCCACAACACATCGCCGCGATCAAAGGCATTTATGCTTGCAAGCATTCCCGCGATGATAAGCACGGACTCGCCCTCGAGCACCATCGCAAAAAACAAAATCGCGTATCCGGTATAGCGATGTGCTTCAACAAACGGAATGATGTGTTCAATAGCCAACTGTTCCATACAAAAATACCGAAACGCTACTCATCCGACAACAACCGATTCATAATAAATGTAATCGCCGAGACCACAAGCGACCCCAAAAGTGCCGGCACGAACCCACTGACCGCAAAACCTTCCACAAATGAACCGACCCACCAAAAGAGTCCGGCATTCACCACAAACGAGAAAAGGCCAAGCGTTATGATTGTTATCGGAAATGCGATGAACAAAATAATCGGCCGTACGACCGCATTCAAAATACCGAAAAAGAGTGCGACAAAAAGTGCTGTGCCAAACGACGTAATCGCAATCCCCGGCACAAACGAAGGGAGTGCGAGTATCACCAAAGCAACAACAACCCATGTGGCAAGAATTTTCATCATAAATTACGCGACCGCATTCGGCGCCGTGCGACCTTCGAGCGTTTCAATAATGTTCGTCGCGACCATCTCCGCCATCTTTGTCCGCGTTTCTTCTGTCGCGGAAGCAAGGTGCGGGTTGACCACCACATTTGGCAAAGTCAAAAGCTCCGGGGTCACTTTTGGCTCGAATTCAAACACATCGAGCGCCGCCCCGCGGATTGTGCCACTCTTAAGTGCCGCCACAAGGGCGATCTCGTCCACGACCAATCCGCGCGAAGTATTCACTAAGATCGCGCTCTTTTTCATAAGTGCGAGTCGCTCCGCATTGATGAGGTGGTGCGTCGTAGGGAGAAGCGGCACATGAATACTCACCACATCCGCTACCTTGAGTACTTCTTCGTGCGTCGCGTAAAACTTCGCACCGCACAATGCTTCGAGCGCCTCGTTTTGCTTCACATCGCAATACACAACATTCATGCCGAAACCTTTGTGCACAATCCCCGCCACCTCGGACCCGATGCGCCCTGCACCAACAAGTCCCAGTGTTTTGCCCTTTATATCGGTGCCTAAAAGTAAAAGTGGGTCCCACCCGACAAATTTCCCCTCGCGAATAAATCGGTCTCCTTCTGCGGTGCGCGATGCGAGTGTCAGGATAAGCGCAACTGTATGCTCGGCAACCGTGGCAGTGAGTACGTTAGGGGTATTCGTCACCACCACCCCCCGCGCATGCGCGGCGGGAACATCAATATTGTTATAACCCACCGCATAGTTCGCAATAATCTTTACCGATGCCGGCATCACCGCGATCATATCGGCATCAATTGTGTCCGTAAGAAGAGCGGCAACTGCATCATATGGCACTTGTGCAAGCGCCGTTTTCAATTCATCGCGCGTGAGCACGCCGTCTTTTGTGCTCACCGTCACTTCGTACCCCACCGCGCGAAGCATTTCCTCTGCGCGACTCGTAATCCTCCTCGTCATAAATATTTGTTTTGGCATATGCACAACATTGTATCACACGAATGCTCATTTGTGCACACAATTGCCTACTTACGTAAAATTTGGTATGGTTTGAAAATCTAAGGTTCCCCACAGCGAGCTTTTTGTAACTTATGGTCGAGATCTTATTCAATAGCATTCTTTATGTATTCCTATTTCTCACTCTCTACCTTGAGGTGTTTTTCCTTATTACTTTTTTTGAAGAGCGCTTAAAACTTGGTGCAAAGAGTGCGACAGGAAAACTATCCTATTACCCATCTGTAACCATTATCGTTCCTTGCTGGAATGAAGAAAAAACAGTTTCAAAAACTGTTGAGTCTCTGCTCGCGCTTCGTTATCCAAAAGATAGACTTGAGATTTTTGTTGTAGACGACGGCTCCACGGATAAGACGTGGGCTGTAATACAAAAGTTTGCAAACAACCAACAAATAAAACTTTTCCAAAAAGAAAACGGCGGGAAGCACACCGCGGTAAACTTTGGCATTAAAAATACTACGAGTGAGCTCATTGGGTGCCTCGATGCTGACTCTTTTGTAGACAAGGACGCGCTTCATGAAATCGCGAGCGCATTCAATGAAGACCCTGACATGATGGCAGCAATCCCAACAATTATAATTCATGAACCAAAAACAATTCTTCAGAAAATGCAGAGGACTGAATACCATACCGTTGCATTTTTTAAGCGCATGCTCTCGCCTCTTGACGCTATTACCGTCACACCGGGGCCATTTTCGTTTTTTCGAAAGGAAGTTTTCGAGAGAATAGGACTCTTCAAAAAAGCTCACAACACCGAGGACATGGAGTTGGCTCTACGTATGCAGTCAAACCACATGCGTATTCGAAACGTGCACACAGCGCACGTGTACACATCTGGACCTGAAACACTTTACAAGCTCTACCGCCAGCGCCTCCGCTGGGCATATGGTGGGATGAAAAATACACTCGATTATCGGTTTATGATATTTCAACGTAAATATGGAATTCTTGGAATGATAACTCTACCGCTCGCGTTTTTTGGAATTTTTATTTTTCTATACAATTTCGGATTCGTTGTATTCCATATAGTACGCGGAGCGATGAGTAAGGCGGTAGAGATTAGCACGGTAGGGCTTTCGTTTGCACTCCCAAGTGCTGACTCATTTTTCTTTAACACTGACTTTATGTCAATTCTTGCGTATGTCTTTCTTGGGCTTGGAATGGTTATCATCTGGAACGGTGTAAGGCTCGCAGAGGGGCGCTTCCGCCCAAGCATGGGCATCTTTTATTTCATCACTCTTTATGGTATTGTGGCACCAATCTGGCTTGTACGCGCTATTGTTAATATTTTATTCTCTCGCGGGACTACATGGCGTTAAACTTTTATGCGAGCGCAAATCGAAACAAAAAAATACCTTTTTGCTTTTATAATCACAACTCTTGTGTTTTTCGGTGCGCTCGTCGTAAGTAACAAATTTTCCACCAATCGCATAGCTGAAATCAAATCAATTGAGAGCAATATCTCGATGGATATTCTTGCGTCGGAAACTCAGTTTGCTCTTCTTAGAGACTCTTCTTGTAAGGCGATAGACCACTCTACTGCCTTCTCTGAAGAGCTTAGTTCTCTCGCAGCAAAGCTCTCCTATATGGAAGACGATCTCGGGACAAACAACAAAGAAGTAATAAGTCTCAAAAAATACTACTCACTCCTTCAAATCAAGGACTACCTCCTTGTAAAACAGGTTAGGGAGAAATGCGGAGTGAAGCCAATAACTATTATTTACTTCTATTCCAACGCAGGTGATTGTGAAGACTGCATACGTGAAGGGTACGTGCTCACCAAGCTTCGCGAAGAATACCCCGAGCTTCGTATTTATTCATTCGACTATAACCTCGACCTCTCTGTCGTGAAAACAATGAAATCGTTGTACAACCTGAATGACTCTCTCCCCGCACTCATCATCGCCGACGAGCCGCACTACGGTTTTCAAAGCACAGAAGACATCGAGAAGCTTATTCCTCAATTGAAAAAACTTCGCGAAGCGCGCGAAAAAGCGGCACAAGCAAAAACGGCGACGAGTACGAAAAAGTAGGTTTTAGGTTTTAGGAAATACGGGAGGACGGACGCAAAGCGTCCGTCCTCCCGTATTTTTGTATCTCCCTAACACCTGCAAGCTAATATCTAAAACCTTTCCCCCTACTTCCCCTCTTCAATAAGTTTCATGAATTCGAGGATTTCTCCTGTGTAGGTCGGCACAACAGAATTGTTGTAGTGATGGAGTTTTTCGACAGTTGTCTTATCCTTATAGTACCGTGCGGTATTGGGGTTGTTCCCACCAAGGTTACGCGCAACAGTCTCGATTGCATCACTCCACGTTTCAAACTCAATCTTACACGAGCCCCATCCGAATGGATTGTGCCCACACGCGAATTTTCCTCCCGTGGATTCTTTTATCGCAATTGACGGAAGCAATCTCCAGTCAATGCCATTTTTCTCGGACTCGGCAACCATCTTGGCGCCGTAGCCTGTAAGTGGCATACCGCGCTTGTTCATATAGGCGTCAATCTTTGCCGCGTGTTCTTCGTTAAGGGTAATTACTGTTGGTGCATCGCTCTGTTGCCCTATGATCGGAATCACAGGGACATTGAACGTCTGCAACATTGCGAACGGTGACGCAGTACCGAGAAACGGAAAGAGTACCAGCGACCGTACGAATTGTATTGTTTGTTTTTGCATAAATAGCGGAGTATGCGCTCGATTTCTTAGGTTGTAATCAACCTCTTGAAATCGAAGTGCCTTAGATTTATCAGGGCCTCCGCTGAACCCATCACTACTGTGTGCCACTTAACAAAAAAACACCCTTATACAGGTGTACGTGTTAAGCCATTTGATAACTTCTAAATCGTAGCACGGGGTGATAAAAAAGTCAATACCTTGGAGTGAGATTCTTGTCAAGAATCCATCAAAAACTCACAAAATACCCTTATTTCATAATGGTTTTTTGGTGAATGCCTTTACTAATCACCTTGGGGATAGTGTGGTTTTTCCGCTTCTTTTCCTGTCCGCTCATCTTTATTCCTTGTGACCACCGAGCCACGCCACCAATTCGTCAATCTTTTGCAACAGCTCTTCCTTCACCCCCGTATTCTCGATCGTATAATCCGCCATCGCGATAACGTCGTCGACTTGTTGCGTATCGGGGCGGCCATGGTGCTCCGCTTCCTCCTCCACCTTGAACAGTTCGAAAGGGATTACATCCCCTTCGCGCTTGCGCGCGGTCGCCCATTCGTACCGCGTCTCGATGGGTGCCGTGAGCGCGATCATTATGTATTGATCGCCAAATTTCTCTCTGAGCACCTTTACTTCAAAAATATTGCGGAGCCCCGAGACGATAGTATTGCCGAAAACTCTCTTGATTGCCTCGAGTGCGAGGTATCCCGGTCCATGAACCTTCCTCATCTCATTTGCAAACTCTTGCATATGCGCCCGATCGAGCGGAATACCCTTCTTCATCATCTCCTCGCGGATGAGATCGCCGGTCGAAATGTGAGTAAAACCTTTCTCGACCAAATAATTGGCAACCGTGTCTTTGCCTGATGATGGGTATCCAGTGATTCCAAGGATGATCATAAAAAAATAATTTAACTACCTAAGCAGAATTCTTTAGAAATTAAATTGCTCCAAATGAATGAGGGCGGTGCGAAGTGCTTGTTTCGAAAGTATCTCTGACACGGCCGCTATCTTCGCTCGATTTTTTGAACTTACGTTAATCTTTATGGTCTCTATCATATTATTTTATTGATCTTCACATATGTAAAGGATTATTCGAGAGAGATAATCTGTATCCCTTCTTCTTTGATTTGTTCCTCCGGCCAAATTTTTTTCTTAATTATTGCCATGTTATTTCCCATGACACTTCTTGTACTTTTTGCCACTGCCGCAGGGACAGAGATCGTTGCGGCCGACTTTGTCGGAGTGCGCAGGAGCAGGTTTCTCGACACTCCCTTCGCCACCGCCCACTGCAACCGCTGTCTTTACCACCTCGCGCGCCTTTTCTTCTTCTTTGGCAAATGCGCCGGCACCAACAGCAGGTAACACGCGCAGGATCTCCCCCTTCACAGACTCTTTCATGTCGCGGAACATGCGCAGACCTTCCTTCTTGTACTCGACGAGTGGATCACGCTGTCCGTACGCGCGGAGGTTCACCGACGACTTCAAATACTCCATTGATTCCAAATGTTCCATCCACATCATATCGACGATCTGCAAAATCAAGCGCTTCACCGCAGTATAAAATTCTTCCTCGCCGAGCACGGCAACCTTGCTCTCGATAAGTTTCGTGATTTCCTCATCGGTCCCCGCAAGTTCCGCAAGGTATGCTTTTGCGCCTTCTTTTCCTCCCATGAGGACCCCCCGCCGTACGCCGTACACAAAGGCGCGCTGCTTTGTCATCACGTCATCATACGAAAGCACGTGCTTGCGTGCGTCAAAATGAAACCCTTCTATTTTTTCTTGCGCCGTCTCAAGTGAGCGGGAGATGAGTTTGTTTTGGATCGCCTCGTCTTCCGCGATACCAAGCCTGCCCATCATTTTCTTTACCACATCGGAAGCAAAGACGCGCATAAGGCTGTCTTCCATCGATACAAAAAATTGTGTCTCGCCCGGGTCTCCTTGGCGTCCCGCGCGGCCGCGGAGCTGGTTGTCGATGCGGCGCGCTTCATGCCGCTCGGTACCGAGGACAAAAAGTCCACCGCGCGCTTTCACTTCTTCATATGCTTCTTTCGTTCCCGGAGTTCCCGGATTACCACCGAGTTTGATGTCAACACCGCGCCCCGCCATGTTGGTTGCAATAACCACATTCCCTTTTCGTCCCGCTTGCGCGATGATCTCGCCTTCGCGTTCGTGGTTCTTGGCATTGAGCACCTCATGAGGCACGCCTTCGCGCTTCAAATAATCCGAGAGAAGTTCATTCTTCTCGATAGATACCGTACCGATGAGCACAGGTTGTCCTTTTTCATGAAGTTCTTTGACCTTGCGCGCGATTGCTTTGAATTTGCCATTCTCCGTTTGGAAGATAAGATCCGTGCGGTCGACACGCGAAACAGAACGATTGGTGGGAATCGGCACCACCTCAAGCCCGTAGACCTTAAAGAACTCTTCGCTAGAAGTCGCCGCAGTACCGGTCATGCCGGCAAGTTTGCTGTACAGGCGAAAATAATTTTGAAATGTTATGGACGCAAACGTGCGCGACTCTTGCTGTATCTTCACTCCCTCTTTCGCCTCAACTGCTTGGTGGAGCCCCTCCGACCACCGTCGCCCCGGCTGAAGGCGCCCCGTGAATTCATCGACAATCATAACCTCTCCTTCGCGCACCACATATTCTCTGTCTTTGTGAAAAATTGCCTTCGCGCGAACAGCAGTTTCCAAATGATGCACATACTTGACTCCGCGCTCTGTATAAATATTCTCGACACCGAGAAGCTTTTCCGCTTTGGTAATGCCGGCGTCAGTGATTTGAACCGCTTTCAGCTTTTCATCCACCGTATAGTCGTCGCCCTCGTGAAGCTTCTCCGCGATTCCCGCAAAAACCGTGTACAGATTTTCCGCATCTCCTGATGGTGCGGAGATAATGAGCGGCGTGCGCGCTTCGTCGATCAAAATGGAGTCAATCTCGTCGACGATGGCATAGTAATATTCACGTTGAGAAAGGTCGCCTTGGTTGTACGCAATATTGTCACGCAAATAATCAAAACCAAATTCATTGTTCGTCCCGTAGGTAATGTCCGCCGCGTATGCGTCGCGTTTTGAACACGGATGCATGAACTCGTGAATAACCTTAAAAGAACCGACATCGTCGCGCTCTTTATCGCGGTCTTGGTGTTTCGGATCGTAGAGATAGGAAGCATCATGATTGAGCACCCCAACGCTCAAGCCGAGGAACGAATAAATCTGCCCCATCCATGTTGCATCGCGACGCGAAAGGTAGTCGTTCACCGTCACGACGTGCACACCAAAACCTCCGAGCGCGTTTAAGTATGCAGGCAAGGTGGCGACGAGCGTCTTTCCTTCTCCGGTCATCATTTCGGAAATCTTTCCTTCATGGAGCGCCATTCCGCCCATGAGCTGTACATCATAATGACGTTGTCCGAGTGTCCGATGCGCCGCTTCGCGCACTGCGGCAAAAGCTTCGGGGATGAGGCTTTCGAGAGTGACACCCTCTTTCAAGCGTGTGCGGAATTCTATGGTTTTCAAAGCAAGTTCCGCGTCCGAAAATGCTTGAAACTGTGGCTCCAATGCATTGGTTTCCTTGACAATAGACGCATACTGCTTTGCCGGACCGCCCCCGCTCATGAGCTTCTGAATAAATGACATAGGGGCATTCTAGCATAAAATATCGATTGGGATAAGCTCTCCGCAACACACGGGGGCGCGGCTTCGCTGCGCCCCTCCAATGCATTTTTCTATTCAAAATTCAACATTCCGCCCCTCCCCCATGGGTTCCGCGGCAAGATTGCGAAGCGCCATTTTTACCCGCGTCCTTTTCCTTAAAATACCATATCGGGGGAAGAAAATCACCCCCAGCACATCAACCCCGTGAGAAATGGTTGTTATGCTCTTTTTATGGGTTATCAAAAAAAGTTTGCGTAACAAAAAATCAGCAATTCTTTTATGTATGACCTCTAACTCATATTCGTCGTTCGACACAACAACAACATCATCCGCATAGCGCAAATAGTATTTGATATGAAGCTCTTGCTTACAAAACAAATCAAGCTCATGGAGATACACGTTGATAAAAAGCTGAGAAGTGAAATTGCCAAGAGGAAGCCCGCATCCAAAACTTTCAACAATGTTCTTGGCGATGTCGAAAAGTTTATCATCAGCAATGTTTCTTCTCAGCAGGCAGAGCAGCACCTTCTGGTCAATACTCGCAAAACATTTTTGAATATCAAACTTCAAGACAAAACATTGCTTCGTGCAATTTTTGCTGACTTTTCGTACAAAATACTTAAACCTGTCTCGTGCTTTATGCATACCCTTACCTTTTCTTGACGAATACGAGTCGTGCACAAACCGCTTATCAAAATACCTATAGAGTGCGTTATAAATCACTCGATGCACCACCCTATCCCTCACACTTGCTTTGTGTATCATCCTCTTTTTAGGATCGCAGATGACGTACTCGAGGTATCCTCCATGCACATAAGTATTATTCTTTAAATCAAAATGAAGTTGCCACAGATTGTCCAACAATGTTCGCGCAAAATCATTCACGTCCACTCGCTTTCGCTTTCCCTTTACAAAATCCTCCCATGCTCGCAACAAACTCTCGTACGAAATAATTTCTTCAAAAGAACGAGCGTAGCATACATTCCGTATGGTATACTTTCCTTTATGTTCACCCCCCCCCGTACACCCGCAGATCTCCCACCACTCATTCTCAAGATTGAAGTCGTGTATATGTTGTGGCATTCATACATTCTACACTTTCCGAAAATTCACCGCTACTCGTTGGGGGCAAAAATAGACGCGCTTCTTTGTGAAATCATCTGTTATATTTCCTCGGCGCTCTTTGTGAAAAAGGAGGACAAGGCCGTTCACATTCAAAAAGCTATTCAACTTTTAGACACAGTAAAAATTCTCCTGAGGGTCGCCCACAAAATTGACGCGTTAGATACAAAAAAGTTTACCGCGCTCTCCGAAAAACTCTTTGAAATAGGGCGCATGCTCGGTGGCTGGCACAACCAAGTCCTTGCACAAATGGAAAAAGAAAACTCCCGCAAAGAAACGCGGGAGTAAGAAATAGAGTTGCGGACAACGGGGAAACGATACCTGTCGTCCCAGTCATTGTCCCAATGGTTGGCGTTCAAGTTGCGCTCGTCATCGTTCACGCCGAGGTTCGGAGTGTGCGGGTTGCCGTCCAAAATTTCGCATATATGCATGCAGTCCACCACGCACAGGCGCACCCATGCGTTGTATTTAAGTCGGTATCACAATACCCAACATATATGCGCCAAGTAGATTTCTTTTTTAGAAAAACTATAAGCACTCTTTTTGTACACGCAGTGCGCAAAAAATCTCACCCATAGCCTACTGATTTCGATGGTACAAAAGCTATCCGCCAATATACGCATTATCTACTCTCATACATAAACATATCAAACAACATTTTAAATTTCAAATTCAAAAGTCAAAAAAATTAAACCAAAAACAAAGTGTCAAAACTCAAAGTACTACTTGTCCACCAAAGTTTTGCTTCGCAAAACTTAGGCGGACTTGCGGACAACGGGGAAACGATACCTGTCGCCCCAGACACCGTCCCAATAGTGGGCGCCCAGGTCGCGCTCGACACCATTCACGCCGAGGACCGGAGTGTGCGGGCGGCCGACCAGTGTATGTTTGCTTCCTAGTCCAATAAGCCATTTTTCCTCTTGATGAGTGGGGTGCGCAATACCGTATTGAATGAGTTCCTCGTAGGTGAGTGGGCGAACGCCGAGTTTGTCCATCTCTGCGAGGGCTTCATCACTTCCAATACTTTTGTTAAAATTCATGATCATAACATTGAGCGTCTCTGCTTTTGGCACCGTGTAGGGCATATTCTTTTCCAATTCATCCCATACATATGTTTTGCCTCCGCTTGTTTTGTATCCATCTATCGCTTCATCTTTTGAGAGTGCTCGCATGACAAGCTCATGCTCCTCTTTTCCTTCAAAGGAGGTGTCTAGGTAGCCGGCATCACGGAGGCGGGCGAGGACGGACTCGAGCTCGACGGAAACGGGATATTTTTCTTTGCCTGTTATCATCTTTTCTTCCAGTGCCTTCTCAAGTGTATTCTCGCTTTCTTTCCCTGTCCGTTCGTGCCCCCGGCGCTTAGATTCCGCGGTCTTTGGTTTATATGATGCTTGGTCAAGCATCAAGCGAACTTTTTGCTTGTCAGTTTCAGAGCTGTACATACCGATAACGCAGGTCTCAAAAGCATTTTTTACGGTTTCGTTGATATCGCCACGGTAAAAGCGAGCAATATACTGCGGAACGGTGCTCATAACAAGGCGCGGGTTAAAGTAGAGGTTCTGTCGCTGACCCTTGGCCATTTCTCTTTTTGCCCCGCTTGATTTTGCCTCTATGACCCGCACAATATTGATAATCTCTCGTCGCCAATGCGTCATGCCGGGAATTTCGGCAAGCTCTCTGACCGATAAACCTTCGCCGGTGTGGCGAAATTCGGCTTCAGGTAGATTGATGTCCACCTTCTCCCCAATCACTCCCGCGAACAATTTGTTTTGTTCTATTTCAGAATATTCAATGGGGAGTTTTTTGTAAATCCAACGACCGAATGTTTCAGCTGGTAGCTGGCTGCGGTCGGTATATTCGTGCCCCTCTTCAAAGCCGGGCGGATTTTGCGCGCCAACGAGTCGAAAGTCTGAATGCACTCTCACTCTCTCGTTTTCATTGTAAGGATTAGTAATCTCTTTGCGACCATTTAAGATAGCGTCAATAATAGGGTTGATGATGCCGGATAGTTTGCTTTGGCGGTTGTATTCGTCCAAAAACGCCACGCCACCATTTCGAATAGCATACATCAAGTCGCCGTCATACCACTCCAGCTTTTCCTTGCCGTTTTCGTCAATTTTTAGAGTATGCCCACCAATGACGTCCTCGCGGGCGGTTTCGCGGTCAAAATTGACCTTGCAGTAATTCATATTAAGGTCGCGACACATGCGGGCAATAGTCGTAGTCTTGTTATAGACACCAGTACCACCCTCCAGGAGAATCGGTTTGTTTAATACAAGAGCAGTTGCCACTTCTCGCATAGTTGTATGGTGGCCTTCAAGGTAAAAGTATTCTTCTTTGAATTCCTCCGCTTTTGGCACAAGTCTGCTACCTTGACCTTTTGGTACTTCAATGCCGAGGTAGGAAACCGATTTTTCGTTAATGACAATATACGGCTCCTCCGGTGAGCGCGGTGTTTCTTTTTCTGTTTCCGTCTCTTTTGATTCCGCAGTAGAATGCTCCGGCATCTCTTTACCTTCTCCCGGCGGTATCACAGCCTCAAATTTTTGTTCGGGGCCTCTCATAGTGATTGAGTAAAATTGATATATTCAAAAAGCCGCGGATAGCTTGCTTCTATCTGTTTGCGGCTCATCATGATAATTAAAGATGTCTTTGTCGGAGTCCAAACGGCTGTTTTAAGCCCCGTGTTATGTTTTCGTTCGGCTAAACTGACTATACCCGCTTCAAATTCGGCGATAATTTCCAAAACCAATCCGTCGAGTTTAGTTCCTTGTTCAATATAAAAGATTTTGTCCTTGCCTTCGGCGAGCACTTCCATAATTTCTAAATAGTCAGAGCATTCTTTATAGTTGTTATTAAGAAGCTGTTCACGCGCTCTTTCAAAAGTAGCCTTGCTGCTTTTTTCGCTTTCTGCGATCAAAAGTCCGACTCCACCCAAGGCGGTTATCGCAGAAAGAAGCCCCTCTGTTTTTTCTTGAATTTGAACTGGCATAAATTTGATAATTTTATTTTAGCACTTTTCTTAATATTTTTCAATAACCTCGCGTAAAAGCTCACCTAGGGTTTCCACCATCTCTTCGGTGGTAATACCGGAAATGTTGTTTTCATAATATGTGGCAACCGTTTTGGAGTTAAGTCCCAGGCCGATGAGTTTCTGATTGGTATTGGCGGTAATTTCCGCCACGGCTTCATGTAGCTCGCGGTCAAGCTGTTCTCTGTCTTTATAGCTGGTTTCTGGAATACCGTCAGAGATTGCGATGAGAAATTTATTTTTAGCGATTCGACCTGCTAAGTGTTGTGATGCTTCACGAAGCGCTACGCCATCATCATTGTCTCCAGGATTGTTATGACCTTCCGGATTGGTGCCGTACACTTCCAAAATCATTTGATTGAGTTTCCGGCGCATCGGTTCGCCTAAGTGTTCTTCAAATGATTTAAATTCAAGCAAAATATCCTGAAAGCCGACTATCTCAAATTGAATGCCGAGATTATTCAGCGTCTCGGCCAGAACCACCGATGACTTGAACGCTTCCTGGATTTTTCCATTACTTCTCATTGAACCCGACAAATCCACAAGCAATGTTACGGCGTAATCCATTTCTTCGCTTTCGCTTTCTCTTTGCTCGCGCGCTTCCGTTTTAAACAGCGGAACTCCGGCAACTTTTTCTCTAATCCTTTGACGGATATTCCAACGGAGCCCAGAGCGGTAGCCAACTTCATGCTTTTCTATCTTTCTTTTCACAAATATGTCGCGCAAGTCAGCCGTTAATGCGTCTATTAGATCAGAAACTTTTTCCAACGCCTCATGATACGGATCTTTTTCTCCGGCCTCAAAGAGTGATTCTATCCTCTTGCGGCTTTCCCTTGCTTCCTCTTCGCGCTCCTTTTCTTTTTCTTCCCAACCCTTTCCTTTAATCTCCGGCTGTTTAGCTGCCTCCGCTTCTATTTCCTCTCTTCCGGCTTTTTTTTCTGGATTGTCTGATAGTTTTCCCTGTAACTCTTCATTCAGTGCATCTTCAAATTCCTTAAATGCGGCTTGGGCTTTGCGGGCGTTCTCTCTTTGCTCTTCTTCAGGTAAAGATTCAATGTATTCTTTTATTTTTTGCTTCAACTCCGCAGGTAGCGAGCTGATATCAACGGGCTTGCCACTCTGCGATCCTTGCGATGAATCCACCTCTGGTTTTCCCTCGGCTCTTTCCAGCTCGTCTCCCTGCGCCTCGGCTTTATCTTTTTCTTTTTTCGCATCCTCAATCGCTTGCTTAATAGCTTCTTGCAATGATTGTTGTTCTTCGGGTGTAAGTTTGTCCTTCAATTCCTGGGGCAAACCCTGACCACCGCTTTCATCACTCGCTTGATTTTTTTGTGCATCCTTGAGGAGCTCCTGCATTTTTTGATCTTCCATATCATCATCTATTAACTTTTTGAATTCTGGCCAAACTTCATCGCGATTGATCTCGTAGGAGACTTGGGCGTATTTTCTGATCAAGTCTTCGCTTTTGTCGGCTTCTTGCCGAGACGGATACCTAAGCCATGAATCTCTCGCCGAAGAAAGCGTCGCCGTGACAACAGCTTTGACTTCTTCCGGCAAGTCTTCCGACAATTCTACATCCTTTCCTTCGACCTCCCTGAACCATTGTTTTATATATTCAAAACCGGCTTGCATGAAGCGAGGCCTATATCCAAGTTTTTGATCAGCTTTTTCTTTTGCCTTGGCTTCAAAATCCAAGTCCTCTTTATAGGCGAGACCCATTTGTTCTTTGAATTTCGGATAACTTTCCGCAACGAAATTGTTGTCTCGCGGATCTTCGATGGCATTCATCATGAAAGAAAAACCGGGTTGACCCCACTCCTCCAAAGGTATAAAATCGGTTCTTGATATTCTCCGGTGACCGCCTTCGTGAGAGATAACAAAACGGAGATAATCCATCGGTTTTTCCAAAAGGTCTTTGGGGTCAATGCGAATTACGTTCTCTTGAAAATTCCAATGCCAACCCGCGCCGGGTTCGTTCAATTCGACGGGGATACGAAAATCCTTGCCAATGAAATACGCAAGCGAAGAAAGTACTTGCTGTTTCTGCCGTATCTCCCGCTGTTGTTCGGGTGTAAATGCCGCCAGCAGATCTTTTTCCTTTTTGCCATCCAAAGCGCGATAGGCTCGTACCGGCTCGATACCCGATTCTTCGCCGGATGTTGTGGGATATGGGCTAAATCTTTCCATAGAGGCGGTTGCGCGAACGCGTATGACTTAATATTACCTGATGGCCAATAATATACAAGGCGGCGCAAAAACACAAAACACCCTCGCGGTTACCGCGAGGGTGTTTTGCATAAACTAAAAAAGAACTACTTGCGGCGCTTTGCCGTCTTTTTCTTTGCTGAACGCTTTACTGCCTTCTTTGCAGTCTTTCTCTTTGCGGTCTTCTTTGCTGCTCGTTTTTTTGCTGCCATATTTTTATGTTGTCCGCGCATGCACCATGCATCGCGAAACGTATACAAATTACTTTCTGCAATAACTTCGACCCGATGATGCGCGTATTGCGCATCAATCGTATGTTGTTATCGGATCATGATTACCATCGTGCTCGCACAAAATATTTTTTTGCGCTCCGTACTGTGATCTACTATTATTATCGTACATCTGCACTCAAACACAATACATTTTACAACAAAACTGTGGATAACTCCCACACCTACTTCTGCATTGTTGCTGTGTTTCTATTTTTTTATTTACCAAATATATTTTGTACAGAAAAAATAAACAGGACTTGCCGCACAAACATGCAACAAAAAAATTGCGAATAAGGAAGCGACCGCTTCCTTATTCGCAATTATAAATTAGTATGATAAACTTTATATATACATAGAGCAAGAGAAAAACTAAAAAATTCTTGCGTATATAAAAATTTTTACTTCGAGGGCATCGCCACACTCATGGTAACCACTTCTTCTTCGAGATGCACTCCTGTTTTTTCTTCCGTATCTTTTTTCATCGCATCCGCCAATGCCAAAATCTCGTTCGTCCGCGCACCGCCATAGTTGACCAAGACAAGCGCTTGGTTGCCGTACACGCCCACGTTTCCTTGACGAATCCCCTTCCAACCGCCGACATGATCCAGTATCCACGCGGCAGAAAGTTTCACCGCCCCATCATCTCCTCCCGGGTACGATTTGATTTCCGGAAACTTTTTTACCAACTCATCAAAAATTTCTTTCCCTACTACCGGATTCTTGAAAAATGATCCTGCGGTGCCAAACTCCGGCGGTGGCAACTTTGCCGTGCGAATAGCGACAATCGCGCTTCGGATATCTCCGAGTGTTGGCTCGGAAATATGTCGTTCATTAAAATACTTTTGCACGTCTTCATAGTTGGTGCGCGGGCTTCCCTGTCGCGCAAGAAGAAGTGCGACGCGCGTCACAATAAGATACGGATGTGTTTTAAAAATACTGGTGCGATATCCAAAGGCGCACGCCGCGCGAGAAATTATTTTTGTTTCCCCTGTCTCTCTGTCAAACACTTCCACCCATGCGACGACTTCCGAAACTTCCGCTCCATACGCGCCGATATTTTGCACCACTGCACCCCCCACCGTCCCCGGCACAAGCGAAAGATTTTCAACACCCCAAAGCGAGCGCGAGATGGCATCACGCGCCAGATCATCCCATGCTTCCCCCGCGCCCGACACGACGCACACGTGTGCGCCTTGTTCTTCGTATGCGATGCTACATATCTCAATCTTGAGCACAAGACCCGGAAACCCTTCGTCGGAAACAAGGACATTGGATCCACCACCCAATACAAAAAGTGGGAGAGATTTTTCCTTTGCAAACAAAACTACGCGGTGGAGATTAGCGATACTCGTAACACGCGCAAAATAACGCGCCTGCCCTCCTGTACGCATCGTCGTCAAAGGCGCAAGCGGAACAAATTCTTGAATAAGTGTTTCAGGGGTATCCATAAATAAAAGCGGTATTTACCACGGGGCAAGCCCCGGACAAAATGTGTTCATTTCGTTCACACATTTACCGCCCCAGAGGGGCGGGGTATTATACCCTTATATTAACTCCTCGGCTCGGAAATGAGAAAGATTACTTTCTCATTTCGCTCACTCTACGTCGCCAATAAAACAAAACTCCTGTACTTTTTCGACTAGCGGGGGCGAGCTCCAAAACAAATGTCTATGTGAGTGCAGCCGCTAGTCGAAAAAATACAGGAGCGTTACCTTATATTAGATTACTTATCAAAAAAATGATACCCAACCGCATTTACTCACCTAAAATGAAACTATGTACGTATAATATACTATAGTATATTATACGTACATAGCAATCTGCCTCTAGCTCTAAGTAATATGGTTAATGACAGGCATTTCTATGATGCCTGATAAAACATAGCCTCAACAAGCACGCAAAACCCCGCTTTCGCGGGGGCTTACGCAGACATTCGTTTGTTTTGAAAGCGCTCAAAAGTTTCCTTCTGTGCACTCACCCCAATAGTATAGCAAACGTTTCAAAAATGTCAAGCTTTTTTGACCCTAGTTCAACAATCAATGGCAACACAATCTAATCACCTTCCATCAATTTTACCTGTTTCGTGATCTCACGCACAACACGTTTAATAGTATCCGGAACATCTTCATCCTTAAAATCTTGAGTTACATCTAAGGGAATTTTTTGTATCGAGTCTACGGCAGACAATGCAACGACCCAGCTCATCATATCCTGCTCCGGATAAACTTCTTGCCACCACAACACCCATGAGCGCACATCTATTTCTTTTGCAATACGTGCGAGATCAAAATAGTCTTTGTACTCCTCTCTCCCGCACACTGCAACAAGTTTCATTACGACGATATCTTTCACATGAGCAATTCGAAAGAAATCAATCGGCTGTACCGGTTCCAAGAGCGTATCAAATCGGGAGATGAATGATATTTTCACACCATCGATTACGCACCACAACGTATTCTTCGTTTCAAAAAGGATCTCCACCTCTGTCGTAGAAAAAATTTCATGGAGGCTCTTCTTTAAAGCAAGAGTGTCGATAGGCTTTGCGATAAAATAATCAAGATCGACGCTTTTCCGGTGCCCGGAGAGGAGGGCAAGCGCCGTTCCTCCTGCAAGATAATAGTCGGTATCAAGGTTTTCAAACACTTTGCGCGCGACCACATGCATCGTATCAGTGATCGTTTCAAGATGGAGTTTCATACCAAAAGAAAATTTTTGAGATAATAATATTTCCGTGAGGGAATGCTCGTCGGCTTCATTGTTTCAAACACTTGCGTCACTCTGGTGCTTCCATATTCATGCATTGCTTTCACGAGAAGGACGAGACCGCCGTACGAGAGAATCCTCCGTATAACAAAATCGTCGGGAAGCGTGTCGATACTTTCCTTGTTGATATCCCACAAGACTTTTTGAAGATCCTGTTTGTTCATAAGTACATTTATTATACCATAATTTAACCATACTTTCTACGCACCGTTATATGCCACAAAAACTGTTACCGTAACATACCCGAATAGGCCACAATTGGGTTACCGTATTTCCATATGAATATGGAAACAAAAAAGCAGATAT
>LCOP01000016.1 GCA_000996605.1 Parcubacteria group bacterium GW2011_GWA1_47_8 | reverse complement strand
CACGATGCACCGCCTCCTACATTGTGGTAGACTACCACTAATGAAATGCGTCATGGGCCCGGGTCATACCCTGCGGTCTCTGCCGCAGGGATTTTGATTTCATAAAATTAGAAAATCAGTGACTATCCAAAAGTTCCAGCCATGGCTGGAACTTTTGGATAGTCACTGATTTTATGAGCGATATAACGCCCCGTAAATCTCTACTCTCGACAATTTTGTAATTCAAGGTTTGCAAGGTATGATAGAATAACCACATGGAATTTCCGATCGAAAATTCGGCGCGCATCGAAGCACTCCTTTTCTATAAAGGAGAGCCTCTTTCCGCGAAGTTTCTTGCCAAGACGCTCGCAATATCCGAGGATGAAGTTCGTGCGGGAATCGAAGAGCTTTCGCGCTCACTTGAGGAGGGGAGGAGGGGGCTCGTGCTTGTGCAAAATGGCGACGAAGTGATGCTTGCGACAACTCCCGCGATGGGTCCCGTCATTGAGAAGCTTCTCAAAGAAGAGCTTTCCAAAGACCTCGGCAAGGCAGGACTCGAAACGCTTGCCGCAGTGCTCTACCGCGGCCCGATTACCCGGAGCGAGATCAACTATCTCCGCGGGGTCAATTCGAATTATATTTTGCGGAGTCTCCTCGTGCGCGGACTTATTGAAAAAGTCGAGCAGGGGACCCGCAACACGACCTATCGTCCGACATTCGAGCTTCTTTCGTACCTTGGTGTGGCGCGTGTGGAAGATTTGCCTGAATACGAAGGAGTGCGAAGCGCGGTCGAAGAATTCAAAAAAGAAAACGTCGCGGATAATCAAGATAATCAAACAGAATATGAGGATGGATCTCTCGCTCCGGAGAATTAAAGCCCTTGGTGCTACGATCGGGGGACTCACCTTGGTGGCTCTTTTGCTACAGGCGTTTTATTCTGCGTATCTTGTGCAAGGAGGAGTTTCTTCTGCGGGTAGTTCAAAGAATATATCCGCGCAAGTTCTTGGCACGGCAACCTCCGTCTACGAAGATTATTTTGCAAATCTTGTCCTCGAGGCGCGCGCGGTTTTTGTTCTTGATTTGGTGACCAACAATGTTTTGTTTGCGCGTAATGAACATGAGAAACTCCCCCTTGCTTCTCTGGTTAAAGTTATGACGGCATTGGTCGCGCGCGGACACGTTCCAAGGGAAGCGGCGATAACACTCAAAGAAGATGACCTTGCGACCTCGGAGATTTGCTCGGCGTTATGATGGTTATGTCTTCGAATGACGCCGCACATGCGATTGCCGAGTTCGTTGGCTCCGAGGGACAAAACACGTACGGTGTAGCGGGACGCGCGCATTTCATCACGCTCATGAATGAGAAAGCACACACACTCGGACTTACGAGTATGGAATTTTTTAATGAAACAGGCCTTGATGCGCATGAAGTCCAAACCGATGTCTCCGTACAGGCAGGCGGGTATGGGTCTGCGCATGACATCGCTCTTTTGTTTAGGGAGCTCGAAAAGAAATTTCCTGACACGGTTGCACCAACGACACGAAGCGCGGTGCGTCTCGTGTCGCAGAGCGGTGCTCTGCATATTCTTCCCAATACCAATGAGGCACTCGAGTATTTTCCGGGGCTTATCGCCTCAAAGACGGGCTACACAACACTTGCCGGAGGAAATTTGGCGATCATTTTTGACGTCGGTATGGGACACCCCATTGTCGCGGTCGTGCTCGGGTCGACGTACAAAGGGAGATTTGATGACATGCGGGCTATTGTGGAGGCGACCCATGCTACGGTGGAATAAACACCATCTTCATTTCCCGACTTTTATGCTCGAAAAATTATGAAATCAAAAAAAGTCGATACAATGTTGCTCTCAATCACTATCCTCTTGGTGTCCACGGGGCTATTTGTATTCACCTCCGCATCATTCGGGCTTTTTGCGCGCAAGGGGTTCTCTCTCTACAGTCTTCTTTTTGACCAAGTAGTGCTCGGACTCTTGATCGGGGGCATCGCACTCGTTGTTGCGCTCAAGGTTCCGCTCTCTGTTTGGCGCAAGTACTCACTGCATTTATTCATTGGGGCGAGTATCCTCACGCTTTTTGTGTTCGTGCCTTATATTGGCTTTTCTCACGGAGGAGCAAGTCGGTGGATATCTATCGGCTCGCTCTCTCTTCAGCCGTCCGAGTTTCTCAAACTCGGGGTCGTGGTGTACTGTGCGGCGCTCCTGCCTCTTCTCAAAGAGCGCATGAGAACATTCTCGCGTGTGTTCCCGCTTATTTTGGGGGTTATGGTTGTGCCAACAGTCATTCTCATTGCCGAGCCGGATACCGGAACCCTTGCGGTCACATTTTCTGCAGTTATTGCCATGTTTCTTGCCGCAGGAATGAAATTTCGTCATCTTTTGGTTATGATTGCTGTCGCTATGCTTGCACTCGGCACCCTCGCCATGTTTCAACCGTATGTAAAAGAAAGGGTCCTCACATTTTTTGATCCCTCGCGCGATCCGCAGGGTTCCGGATATCAAATTCAAAAATCATTTCTTGCGGTTGGGTCAGGAGGTATTATGGGGCGGGGTTTTGGCCAGAGTATTCAGAAGTATGGATCGCTTCCCGAACCGACGGGAGATTCAATTTTTGCCGTGGTGGGGGAGGAATTTGGGTTTGTCGGAGGGACCTTAATCATCATCCTTTTTCTTTTGTTTGGAATTCGGGGTATTCAAATTGCCCGCCTTGCCCCTGACGCCTTCAGTGGACTTCTAGCCGTTGGAATTGTTATACTGATTATATCGCAGTCTTTTGCGAATATTGCCTCAACGCTCGGCGTGGTTCCTTTTACCGGCGTTCCTTTGGTATTTGTGAGCCACGGAGGGACTGCGCTTATTGCGGCACTTCTCGAGATTGGTATTCTTCTTAATATTTCTAAATTTACCCGCTCAACTTTTAGTAAACAAAAATAGCCTATAATGAAAATTCTTTTTACCGGTGGAGGGACAGGGGGACACTTTTATCCTATTATTGCCGTTGCACAAAAATTAAATAAAATACTCGAAACGGAGAAGATTGCAAATGTTGAGCTCTACTATATGTCGACGGAGCCGTATAACGAAAAACTTCTCTATGATAATAAAATCACGTTCAAGAAAGTAACGGCAGGCAAACTACGCACGTACTTTTCTTTGCAAAACATTATCGATGTGTTTAAAACAGGATGGGGGACAGTAAATGTCCTTTTTGAAATGTTTTCCCTGTATCCAGATGTAGTATTCAGTAAAGGAGGTTTCGCGAGTTTTCCTGCGCTTGTCGCCGCACGGTTTTTTCGTATTCCCGTAATCATTCACGAGTCGGACAGCGCGCCGGGGCGTGTCAATGCATGGGCGGGAAAATTTGCCTATAAAATCGCAATCTCATATCCCGAAGCGACGGAATATTTCCCCGAAGGCCGCACGGCGCTTACCGGTAACCCTATCCGTGAGGAAGTATTACGTCCGTCGGGGAAAGATGCATTCAAGGAGCTTGGTCTTGAGCCGGGCGTTCCCGTGTTGCTTGTCATGGGTGGGTCCCAAGGAGCGCAAAAGATCAACGACCAGTTAGTCACGCTCGCCCCGCGCCTTATTGAAAAATATCAGGTAATCCATGCGACGGGAGAAGCGAATATTGTCGATGTGAAGCTTATGGTACAGGGGCTCATTGCTGGAAATTCGCATACCAGCCGCTACCATCTATACTCGTATCTTGACAATGAAACCATGAAGCTCGCGGCGGAAGCGGCGACACTTATTATCTCGCGTGCGGGTTCCAGTATTTTTGAAATTGCGTACTTTGGGATTCCCGCAATTCTCGTGCCGATTACCAACTCAAACAGCGATCATCAGCGCAAGAATGCATTTGCGTATGCACGCGTCGGAGGGGCCGTTGTAGTTGAAGAAACAAACCTTTCCCCCGGTATCCTCATGGCGGAGATCGATCGTTTGATGGGGGATGGAGCAAAGCGCGCGGAGATGAAAGAAGGTGCAAAATTGTTCGCGCGTACGGATGCGGCCGAGCAGATTGCAGAACAGATCGTTTCTGTGCTGATGCGACATCGTATCTTTAAATAATATAGCGTTATATCCTATGCCCAAAATCGTTACACGATTTGCCCCGTCGCCCACCGGCGTCCTCCATATCGGTTCCGTGCGAACCGCGCTTTTCAACTTCCTCTACGCGCGTCAGCATGGCGGTACGTTCATTCTCCGTATTGAAGACACTGACAAGGAGCGTTCCAAAAAAGAATTCGAAGATAATATTTTAGACGGACTCTCGTGGCTCGGGCTCAAGCACGATGAGTTTTTTCGTCAGTCGGATCGCGGCGCCGTCTACCGAAAGTATTTGGAAAAGCTCATCATCGATGGCACGGCGTATGTTTCAAAAGAAGAACCTGTTGAAGAAGGAAAACTCGCCGAGGTTATTCGTTTTAAAAATCCCAAAGGTATCGTGACGTTTCGTGACGAGGTTCGCGGGGATATTTCTTTTGACACCACCGAGCTCGGTGATTTTGTAATCGCAAAAGACCTGGATACGCCACTGTATCATTTTGCGGTTGTCGCGGATGATTTTGAAATGGGTGTCACGCACATCATTCGCGGAGATGATGGTATTTCGAACACACCGCGGCAGATCCTTATTCAGGAAGCACTTGGTGCACCACGCCCTGTGTATACACATTTGCCCATGATTCTCGCATCCGATAAGTCCAAGCTTTCCAAGCGCCATGGCGCGCTTGCGGTAACGGAGTATCGCGAGGAAGGATACTTACCGGAAGCAATTTTAAATTTTGTGGCACTCATGGGATGGAATCCGGGGAATGATCAGGAGGTAATTTCTTTCGATGAGATGCTCAAACTTTTTAGTTTTGAAAAAATACAAAAAAGTGGTGCGGTGTTTAATATCGATAAACTGAAGTGGCTAAACAAGCACTACTTGAAGACACTTCCATCTAAGGGGGTAGGGGAGGAGATCTTGGCGCGGTTCCCCGAAGATTTGCGCAAACAGGCGAGAGAACACTCTGAAGTATTTGCAAAAATTATTCCGATAATTATGGACCGCATCAGTGCGTTTGGGGAGGTTTTAGAACTTGTGAGCGGGGGAGAAATTGCATATTTTTTTGTGGATCCAACGTACGAGAGGGAAGCGCTCTTATGGAAAGACGAGAAAAATCTGGTGCGTGCTCGCGAGCATCTTGACAAAGTATATGAAATGTTGCAAACAATTCCATCGGAAGATTTTGTAGCAGTGCGCATAAAAGACACGCTTTGGGATTATGCGACGTCTGCTGGCAGGGGAAACGTATTGTGGCCACTCCGCTACGCGCTTTCGGGGCGGGATAAATCACCAGACCCGTTTTTTCTCGCAGATATTCTTGGTAAAGAAACTACCCTTCGACGTATCGAACATGCACGACGTGTGCTTGTGTCGCCGTGATATGTTATTCCCCCTATGATGCGTACCTACTTTTTCCAATTTCTCACTCTTCTTTTGTCCGGCATGTTGGTGGCAGGAGCGCAATATTTGGCGCCTTTGGCACATGCAGAAACCGCAGTGGAGCTTAAGGCAAAGATATCTTCGAAGACTGATGAGATAAAAAAGATTGAGGCGGAGATTAAAAAATACCAAGAAGACCTGGATGTTATTGGCGCACAAAAACAGACACTCAAAACATCCATTGCCGAACTCAACCTTACGCGTAAAAAACTTGAAGCCGATATTCGTGCCACGCAGGCAAAGGTTGAATCCACAAATTTTACGATTGCGAAGCTCGGTTCAAATATTGTTGATAAGGAGGGGAAGATTGACTCACGGAAGAGAGCTCTCATAGAAGCTCTTCGTGTGGTTTACGAAAATGATACGCGCTCACTTCTCGAAGTCGCGCTGTCAGAGGACTCTTTTTCTGACTTTTGGAATGACGCAGAGCTTCTCAATCAGTTTGGAGATGAAATCTATTCAAATGTTGTTGAACTGAAGTCGATAAAAGCAGGTCTTGAACAAGAAGAAAAGCGACGACAAGAAGAGAAGAGAACACTCCTTGGCTTGAAGACAGAGCTCGGTGATCGTAATAAGATTGTTGTCGATAATAAAAATCAGAAGTCACGCTTGTTAACACAGACAAACAGTCAAGAAACGACGTACAAGAAGATACTCAAAGAAAAGATAGCGCTCAAGGAGGCATTTGAACAAGAGCTTCGTGATTACGAATCTACACTCAAATTTATTCTTGACCCGTCGCTTATTCCGCCACGAGGAGCAAAAGTATTTTTGCCACCACTCGACAAAGTTTTGCTCACTCAGAAATTTGGCAAATCAGATGCAACAAACGGTTCCGGACAGCGTCTATACGCATCAGGGACTCATAATGGAATTGATTTCCGGGCAAGTCTTGGTACGCAAGTGAAGGCGATGAAGGGGGGCATCGTCCTCGGTTCGGGAGATACCGATCTCGCATGCCCCGGAGCTTCGTTTGGAAAGTGGGTGCTTGTTGATCATGAGAACGGCCTCGCAAGCATCTATGCGCACCTGTCGCTCATCAAAGCAACTGCAGGGGATAAGGTTGTTACCGGGCAGGTTATCGGATACAGTGGCAATACAGGGTACTCGACAGGACCGCATCTACACGTCTCTGTGTATGCCTCAAGTGGTGTAAAGATTGAAACGCGTCCAAGTAAGTCTTGTCAGGGGCGTTCGTATACGATGCCTTTGGCCGCGATTAATGCATATCTCGATCCGTTGGATTATTTAGTATTGTAAAATATTTCGTTCGATAATAATTATTTTTATGAGAAAACAACAATTTAGTAATCAGGGAGGATTTCTAAAGATTATCGGATTAATAGTTGTCGGAGTTATTATTCTTGCGTATTTTAATTTTGACGCGCATGCGTTCGCAGAGAATCCTTTCGTGAAAAAGATTGGGAGCGTCCTGCAAGCGATTTGGACGTGGGGTAAGAGTCTGTTTTAAAGTTTTATCGACGAGAGGAGAGGGCTTTCGCGAAGGTTTCGTCGACAATCTTCCTTGTGCGACATTCGATAGCAGTATATAATACTGTATACGTATGGAAAACTTGCGTATACAGAAACCCGGTGGTCAAAGACCATGGAAGCTCGGTGAGTTGCGCGCGGGTCTTGAAAATTTTTATGCAAAGAATAATCGGTACCCATCAGCACCTGAAGTTGATGCGCACCCGTATCTACCATCAGCTCGTTCAATTGAACGAAGTTTTGGAGGGCTTGTGGAACTCCGGAAGACTCTTGGTCTTAATACTCAAGCTGATCTTCGGGAAGGCGCGCATAGCAGTAAACGTGCATACAAGATCAATGAACGTGCGCACCATGTGGAGCAAGAAGTCTACGAATTTCTTAAAGAACGTTTTGGTAAGCAATTCGTGCATCGTGAATATTTTTTTCTTGATGACAAACGTACACGTGCGGATTTTTTTGTATACGACAAGACGAGTGGTTTTTGTGTAGATGTATTTTATCCGAGCGACAGGAGGAACCTTACCGGATGCCTCAATAGCAAGCTTGGGAAGTACCGAGGTCCGCGGATGAACCAGTATCCGGTCATTTTTTTACAAATGAATAAAGACCTTGATCAAGACCTTCTTGATGCTCTCATTAGCCATAAAAAGAATAAATTATTAGAGGGGCATTATCTATACTCGTGGGAGTCATTCAAAGAATTCTGTGCAAAAAGGAACCCACTAAAAATAGAGAGGTAGGCGTACCCGCACGGCGTCAATCCATACGAGAGAAGGATATAAATATAAGCTACAATTCAAGCACTTTTGAGGTTTTTCAAGATTTATCTTTTTATTTAGGCAGGAGGTAATATCTAAGTATGTCGCACAAGGCACTCGCGCAAAAGATATATTGTGCGACATGCTATATATTAAATAAAGACCAAGTTTAGCAACCTCCCCCACCATTAACGACTGCGGTCATAGCGACCTACCAACTGCGCCTGCTCGATGATGTGTGGCGTGAGTGCGCGCAGGAGTTCTTCTTTCGCCCCACCTTTCGCTAAGGTCAGGCTCGCATCGAGTGCGTAGAGCGTAAAAATATAACGATGCTCGCGATCAGGCGGACATGGTCCCCCGTACGCCGTTTTGCCGCCTGTGTTGGTACCGAGTATCCCCGGAGGCACTTTTCCCTCTTCAAGGCGGGTAGTCGTGGGCGGCATATTCCACACGATCCAATGATTCCACATTCCATCTGCGCGCACCGTGCGCGGTACGTCGGGGTCTTCCATGGTGAGTGCGAGACTCTGTGTACCCGTCGGTATGTTATTGAAAATAAGTTCGGGAGAGATGTTTTTACCGTCACAAGTAAATCGCGCAAGAATCATTCCGTTTGGTTTGAATGCAGAGCTCGTGATGGTAAGTGGCATGGTTTGTTGTTCTGGTGTTGATATTGCTTTTGGTTCAATCACGAGAGGAAGCGTAGCAGTCGGTGTCGGTGGTCCCTCTTGGATATTATTAGTGAACAAAAAATATCCTCCCCCGACGAGCGCATAGTGAAATGATAGCATGAATTTACCGCGCAATGTAAAATTGCGCGAGCGGGCAATCTGTGTGCTTGCAGTGTGCAGGACAATATGCGCGGCCGTAAAGGATGAGGAGATGAGAGAAGCGAATCCAGTCCTTTTGGGAAACGATGGATATCAGGTCACGCTCGATCTTAATCGCATCACGATGTTTCGTGAGTCCAAGGAGGCGCGAAAGACGGATGACATGTGTGTCGACCGCAATCCCCTCCGCGTGTCCGTAGAGCTCGCCCAAGACGACGTTGGCGGTCTTGCGACCCACGCCGGGGATTGTGACTATCTCCCTCATCGTTTGAGGCACCTTGCCGGTGAAACCTTTTTTGATTGCTTTTGCGGCTGCGAGAATATTTTTCGTTTTCGCGCGGTAAAAACCGGTGGAATAAATATCACGTTCGAATTGCGCAGGCTTTGCAGAAACGTAATCTTCAAGCGTTCTGTATTTTTTGAAAAGTTTTTTCGTCACCTCGTTCACTTTTTTGTCCGTACATTGCGTGGATAAAATAACCGCAACGAGGAGTTGCCATGGAGTGCGATAATGAAGCGCACATTTTGGATCCGGGAAGAGGCGCGTAAGAACACGTATTATTTTAGGCAAGTTTGTACTTTGTTTTTTCATGTTTAATAAGCTTGTCTTTGATGAGTGCCGCAAGCGCTTCTTTAGTACGAGGATCATTGTCGCATGTGCGTCGTATTGAGACCAGAGTTTTCGGTCCTTCGTCGAGCACACGAATTATTTTTCCGCGCAGTTCTCGAAGCGACCCTCTGAATATGCTTTGCTTCACATAATGTTTGCTTCGTATGTTTGCATTGGCGCGTGCGGTTTTCGGCAGGTACGCGCCATGGTCCATGAGCGCATAGTACCACGCGCGGGGGTTTGCTTGATCGAGGGTTTGTTCAACGAGAGGTAAAATTTCTTTGTCGCCCACTCCCCTTTTGTTTTTTAAAAAATGATTAATGAAGACGCGGCGGATATTTGTTTCGATGAATACGTGCGGTTCATTGTGTGCGAAGGTGAGAATCGCGTTTGCGGTGTAATGTCCGATACCGGGAAGCGCGCGGAGTTCTTTTTCAGTTTTGGGGATGCGCCCGTTGTACTCACTCACAATTTTTTGCGCTGCATCGCGGAGGTATCTTGCGCGGCGATTGTACCCCATCCCCTGCCACACGCGGAGCACGTCGATGAGCGACGCTTCCGCAAGTACTTCAATTGTGGGAAAAGCCCGCAAAAATTCCGGATATTTTCCGAGCACGCGCACAACTTGCGTCTGTTGGAGCATTATTTCGGAAACCATTATTTTGTAAGGGTTTTTCGTCTTTCGCCACGGCAGGTTATGCCGCCCCGAACCCCTATAAAATGCCCAAATTTGTTTTTGGAAGGCCATTGTTCGTGCTTTGGGTGTCTTGGGTTGTTTTTCCATTTTCCCCCTATTTTAGCACATCCACCTTTTCAAAACTTAGTGACGAAAATCTGAAAACAAAATACCGCAGGCTACGCGGTATTTGAAGGTGCTACTGATTATTTATTGTCTTTGTATGGTTCCTGTTGCGAGAAAATTATCCCCGTTGAGAACTTTTTGTTTGAACAGGTTGCGGGAAAAGATACTTCCTGTTTCCTTCCACAATTCCAACGCATGAAGTGGAGTTACCGGAGGTTCTTTGTGCGCCGCAAGTAAGACATCTGCCATAGGGATAAACCCGTCTCTTGCTTCTTGGTACCATGTAGCTAGATCCTTTTGTCCGTATCGTCTGCAACATTGAGAAGCATTGTCAAATGCCGTGCGTCCTATGACTGAAAAAAACGAAGCATCTACCCCGAGGTGATGGGAACGTTCCGGAAAAAGCCCTGTCAAAAGGAGACTGGTGTCCCCCACCTCCTGTAAATATTTTTTATCACAAACAGTTTCTTGCGCATAAGCAAATTTTAACGCGAGAGACCCACTGAAGAATTTTGGTTTATCGATGAGGCGTTTGAGCGCCCACACAAGGTAGCTTTCCAAATCTTCCCCCAGGGAAATCCCGGCAACCCATTCCCCTTTTTTGACCAACGTTTGCAAACTCGCAATGGTTGTTGGCTCAAGGATTAGCGGTTCTGGTGATTCTTCGTGATTATTTTTCTGAACGTGCAGTTCCATGGTACACCCCCTCTTTATCCTCGTTGAAAAGAATAACAACTTTCCTTTTTAATCATACCATTTTTACGTACCCTCACGCAAAATATCCATAGGATGGGTTCTAAAGTCCGGCTTAATCTTTTTTTATCATTGATCGGGCAGTAATGGCAAAAAGGACAATAAGGACAAGTCCCGCAAATCCCATTCCTGCCCATGGAAGCCATGCGTATTTTTCAGTGATGCGGCTTTCTTCATGGTCACACACATCACCAATTTTGTCGCCGTCGGTGTCGGTTTGGTTGCGATTCGGTTCATTCACACAGTTATCGAGACTGTTCATCACGCCATCCTTGTCAAAGTCATCACATGCATCACCGCGGCCATTTGCATTCACGTCAGTTTGGTCGGCGTTTGAAATAGAAACACAGTTGTCACGCGTATCAGGGACTCCATCCAGATCACTATCAGCGGGTGTGTACCCAGGGTTTGCCTGTGCGGCAACTGGCGCAAGGCGCAAAATATCGGTATCCAAAGCGAGGTTTGCCGATTCCCCTACTCGCAGAGATACCGAGCGATCGGCATCAAAATAAATACGATAATCGTGTTGTGGTTGAGCAAGGAAACGAAGCGTACGCGAACTCGTTATCCCCGCCCCTTCTTCGTCGAGCACGATCTCCGTTATGCGCAAGGGTTGTCCATACGAAAGTGAGGCAATCCATTCTTTGGCGGAAGTTTTGGGGAATACGATAGTCGATCCTTGCATTTTTGAACGTGCGAGCACTATTTTTTCACTTCCCGTGATTCGTGCGCGAATTTCAATTGATGTCGGAAGTGCCACATATTGATCAAGGAAAAGCGTTATGCCGCGAAGGGTCATTGCTTGCGGGCTTTTGAGAATAAGGCGCGTCTGACCCTGTTCACTTTCTGGCAACACAAATTCCGCAAAAGTTCGAGTATCACCATCGATCATAGATGACGCATTTAACCCGACCCCTTCGATACTCACGGTAACCGGTGTTCGCGCGGTGCGAAAATGTTCAGTAAAAAAATACGGTTGGAATTCCCCCGCTTTCATATCGAGAACCGCAAAGTCAAAGCGGTTCAAAAATGTTTCTGAAAACGGAATCTCCACGACGGTGGGCACTTGAATTGACGGCACGCGGGCATCCTCTTCTCTTTGAAATGCACTTGTTATTTCTGAAATAATGCTTGTGGAGCCAGGAGTTTTGCTCTGCGCAAGCACGACAGACCCAAAGCCGAGAGATAGAGAGAGAGCGGTGGTGAAAAGAAGAAGCTTCATATTTTTTTGCGATGATTAGGTAATGATTTATTATTTTTTCCTACCAATGAATGCGGTCATCATAAGGAGCGTGCCGATAAGGAAGAACGTGACAATGCGCCCCGGTAGCTCCATATCCCACACACTTACCAGAAGCAAGTATGCTATGGTAAAGCCGAGTAGCGTCCCTCCGTAATAAGAGAGATTTCTTCGTTCAGAAAGTTTGCCATACGCGTACGTGCTCAAACCAATGAGAGTGTAGATGACCAAACAAATCATGGTGGCGAAATCCTGGTCGGTTGGGAGTGAGGCATGAACCGAAAGCCAGAGCAACACATAGGCATATACCGAGCCGGCAATCAAAAACGATTCTTCAAATTCTCCGCGACCTTCTCTTTTTGGTAGAAACATAAAGAACACACCAAGGAGCAGAAGTGTGCTCATCATGAGGAAAAGTACGAAGAAGTGATCCCACGAGATTCCCGGATACCATCGTGCGAAAATACTCGACAATGAAAGTAGGGCGGGACCGATAGTGAGGAGAGAGAGACGCTCAGCGATGGCGCGGTCTTGCATGATGAGATAAGCGACAAAAGGAACAACGGCACTTTCTATGGTATATGGGCTGGTGCTGCGGCAAGCATTGCAATGCCAACCCCTGCATACACAAAGAAGGGCTCTCGACGCTTGGTGATTGCGAAAATAGCGAATGCGGCAATCGTAAAAAGTATCATCCATCCGGCAATGATGAGGCTTGCCCAATCAGGGTTTGCGGTGGTAATAATCCACGTGAGAAGAAGGAGGCCGTTTCCTGCGGCGATAATCGCATCAGGCTTGATATCCCCATCGCGGATCTTCAATATCCCCAGTGTGTTGGTCATAAAGAACAGGAAGGCAAAAGCGTATGCAAAAAGAAGCAGGGTTCCGGATTCAGGGGTGCTCGTCCCTATTTGCGGAATACTGTAAAAGAAAAACATCAAAAGTCCTACTCCCGTGAGACTTCTCCATCCCGTAAGCGACACGATCCAGACAGTACCAAGGATGACTGCAAAGAGATACGCAAAGAGTTCGACATGGGTGGGTGATGCATTGACGAGAAGTGTTGTGGGGGCGACACTCGCAATGATGATACCGAGGACTGCGAGGGAAAGTATTTTGAAACGTACGCTTGCGAGCGCGATGAAAGCGCTTGTCAAGAACATGATTACCAGCGCTCCGCGAGCAGGGAATAAATCATAAACGAATGCTGATGAATAGGCTGAAATCAGAACCACCATCGCGCCGAGCCCCAAGAAGATGCTCCCTTGTCGTACATATTTATGCATGCGTACCCATCCAAAACCAAGAATACCGATACCTGCGAGCATCCCTAGTGTTACTCTCCCCAGTGGTCCGATCCAGTTGTGCAAAAATGCGTAACTCACAAACCAGCCGAAGCCAAGAAGCAAAATGAATGCCCCCAATTTTAGGAGCCAGTCTTCCCTGAACCACTCCATAACTCCTCCGTCTGTAGATGGTGCGGTGGGGGTCGTAGCGAACGCGGGTTGTTCCGGAGAAATGTACGTCGAGAGCGGCTGTGACTGTAGAGGTGGAGTATGCGCGGGAGTTTGAGGGAATGCATTTGAAGAAACACTCGGAGGAACCAAAGGTTGAGAGAGAGGTCTTAACTGCAAGGACTCCTCGATTTTTCTTACTCGGTTATGCAGTGAATACAAAAAGAGGGAAACCACAATCAATAATACAAAAATCATGACTTTTATTGTACCATTCGCGAGGTAGGTAGAGCAAGCGGCCGGCGGTTGAGGCGGTTGTGATTTCTCAATATGTTACAATACTCATATGCGAACCTCATACTCGGCGCTCGAAACCTATCGAAACTGCCCCCTTAAATATAAATATCAGGAAATCGACAAAATTCGCCGACCCAAGCGTATCGATGCGGTGTTTGGGACGCTGGTCCATGGCGCGCTCAAGTTCATGTTTGAGCGCAACCCGCTCTACCCGAGCATCGACGAGGTGTTGAATTACTATACGGAACACTGGCGTGAAAAATCCGAAAAGATTGAGTGGCTTGATCCCGACCGCAAAGAGCAAGAAGAGAAAATGTATTTCGAGGAAGGGTTGAAGCTCCTCAAAAATTTCTACAAGAAAAATCAGCCGTGGACTTTTAATGTCGTGGAGCTTGAGGGGCGATTCTCACTCGACCTCTTGGACGAAACATCCGGCAAGACGCACACACTTGCCGGTATCATCGACCGTATCGACAAAGACCCTGAGTCGGATATGTACGAGATTATTGATTACAAAACAGGCAAACGCATGCCGGGCGAAGCGGAGCTTGTCGATAACCTGCAACTCGGCGTGTATCACCTCGCCTTGACCTCGCGTTGGCCGTCGCTCGACCCCGAGCGATTTACCACAAGCCTCTCGGAAGCGATCCGCGATATCGAAGCGCGCCTCGAGACCGGCGACTTTCCCCCGATGCCCAATCCCCTCTGCGGGTACTGCCCCTATCAGCGTATTTGCCCCATGTGGTCGCACGAGTACAAAGAAGAAGCAACAAAGACGGCGAGCGACGCCGAAGTCGCGCAGGCGATACAGGATTTTTTCGAGCTCAAAAAACAGGGCGATGCAGTCAAGGATTCTCTTGAACATGCGCGTGGCGTCATTCTCTCGTATATGGAAACCGAAAAGCTTTCACGGGTGTTTGGTGAGCGCGGGTATATTACCAAAAATGTGCAAGAGCGCGTGAGTTACGATTTGGAAAAGCTCGAGGAGGCGCTCAAGAAAGCGGGCGTGTGGGAAAAGATACTGGAACCCGAAGCGAAAAAATTGGAAGAACTCCTCCCCTCTTTGCCGCTCGAGGTCGCCCGCGCCGTCGAAGCGCAAACTTCCAAGAAAAAAATTGTTGTTTTGAAGCCAACCAAAAAGAAAGGCGCGACGGAAGATGAGGAGGAAAAATAAATTTTATGCCACCCCTGATACGGAAAAATTTGCAAACGATTCCCGGAGTTGGCAAGGCGGTTGCCGAGGATTTGTGGAACATCGGTATCAATTCGGTGGCGGATCTCAAAGGCAAAGATCCTCAAAAACTTTACGATGCGTCGAATAGATTTGAAGGAATGATTCAAGATCGATGCTTGCTCTACGTTTTCCGATGCGCAGTGTATTATGCGAGTCATCGCATTCACGACTCCGAGAAGCTCAAATGGTGGAATTGGAAGGATAAAAAATAAAAATATATTATTTTGTGGGGTTCAAGTACCCTACTCCACTGTCACTGATTTCGCGAGATTACGAGGTTTGTCAACATTGTTGCCGAGTGCGCGGGCATAATGATATGCAAAAAGCTGAAGCGGGAGGATCTCGAGAAGCGGGTATAAAAGCGGGTTTGAAAGTGTAGGAATTGTAACGACATCAATGCTTCCCTTTTTGAGCTCGCGCGCGCCCGCTTCGTCGGTTACCACCATCACGTTTCCATCTTTGGAAAGGATTTGTTCGATGGAGTTTTTACTCAAAGAAAAAAGCTCGTCTTTGGGCATGATGATAACAGACAGCGCGTGTTTGTCGATGACCGCGATCGGCCCATGTTTGAGTTCGCCCAAAGGATAGTTCCCCGCTTCTATATAGGTGAGTTCCTTGAATTTAAGAGCCGCTTCTTGTCCGAGGGGCACATGAATGCCGCGACCGAGAAAATTGATTGTGCGGATATTTTTTGCAACATATTTCTCGGCATACGCGCGCATGAGCTCGTCTGTCTCGGAGAGTGTTCTTTGCATCATCTCGGGAATACGTTCAAGCTCCGCAAGGAATGCGCGGCCTGCTTGCAAGGTCATTCCTCGCGTTCGTGCAAGTTTGAGCGCAAGCAAGTACAAAACGGCAAGTTGGGAGGTAAATGCTTTTGTCGACGCGACGCCGATCTCGAATCCTGCGCGTGTGTAGACCCCGGCATCAACCGCTTCGGCAATAGAGCTCCCCACGGTATTCACGATGCCAAATGTTGGATATCCTTTGCGACGTGCTTCTTTGACAGACTCAAGCGTGTCGGCGGTTTCACCCGATTGGCTGACGGTAAAGAGCACCGTGTTTTTTGGGTCGAGGGGAACTGTTCGGTATCGAAACTCGGACGCAATTTCATTTCGAACGGGGATACCCGCAAGCGCCTCAATGAGTACGCCGCCAACAGCAGCCGCGTAGCTTGCTGTTCCGCAGGCGAGAGTTATGATGTTTTGCGTACTACGAAGCGTTTCTTCGTGATCGATAAGCCCGCCCAAGACGGCGTCGCCCGTTTGTTCATCGTAGCGACCGAGAAGTGTGGTGCGAAATGCGGCGGGCTGTTCGTAGACTTCTTTTCGCATAAATGATTCGTACTCTCCTTTTGAAAGTTCGTCGATTGAAAAATCAGTGATTGTCGTCGGCTTCTTCGTGATTCCCCGCCGTTTATCAAGGAAGTTACCGACATGATATCGTATTCCATTCTCATCAGCCGCGAGCTCCGCATACTCGCCGTCTTCCAAGGTGATAAATGTATTGGTATGTGCCAAAATCGCATTGGTGCTCGATGCGATAATAAGGGAATCGTTCTTTATGCCAAACGAAAGCGGGCTGCCTCGTTTTGCAACATAGAGACGCGCGGGTTCTTGTGTTGAGCACACCACGATACCAAAACTACCTTCGAGGCGTTCAATGGTGGCAAGGAGTGCATTCTGGAGAGAAAGCCCTTCTGCAACTTTGTCCTCAATAAGGTGCGCAATCACTTCGGTATCCGTGTCGGAAGTAAACATGTGCCCCGCTCGAATGAGCTCGTCTTTGATTGATTCATAATTGAGGATAGTGCCGTTGTGCACAAGCGCAATATCTCCCGAGCAGTCGATATGAGGATGCGCATTTCGTTCAGAAGGTTTGCCGTGCGTAGCCCAGCGATTGTGTCCGATACCGATTGATTGCCCAATCTCTTTGATTTCGAGTTCCTCTGCAATTTCCTCCGCGTGCAATACGTCGCTCGGTGCACCGACTCGACGAAGTCTTTTAATCACCGTGCCGTCGATAAGTGCAATCCCCGTACTGTCATAGCCACGGTACTCGAGATTGCGCAACGAAGAAATGAGCTCGGGGACGAGATCACGTTTTTTGTTGGTGATAATGCCGATAATGCCACACATGATTTTTTAAGAATGAATTATGGGAAACTCTGCAAATTCGGGAAGAAGGTTCTTTCCGTAGAGGAGGCGGGAAAATGCCTCGGCTTCGTACTTGGCGCCGTTTAGGGCATGGTGCGGCTTTGGTTCTTCGGGAATGCCCACGTATTTAAAAATGGTATCGGAATTCACGTCAGTGCGGTCGTTCTTTTTTTGGATGGGAAGGCCTCGCTTGATCATATCCATGTATGCCATCGAATGAAGATCGAGTGTGCGATATGAAAAATGCCAGCCGATACTTGAGCGTGCCAATGAATCGTTCAAAAAATCCCGATCAAAAGAAACATTTTGTCCCGCAAGCGTTTTGTCCTCGCACTGCTCTACCCAGTGGAGGAAATTGTCCATGAGTTCTTTGAGCGTGTGTTTTTTTGGGTCGGTGCATTCTTCTCTCGTAAAGCCGTTGACTGCGAGCGAGTCGCTCATAATACTCGCCCCGTCCCACATGCGGCACTCGCCGTAGAATTGTCGTTCGGGATGCTCGAGTTCCACCGCACCGATACTCAAGAGCGAGTGTTTGCGATAGTCGAGTCCGCTCGCTTCGATATCTGCGACGATCATGATTCACCTATTGTATCATAAACTCATCATACACCCACTATCTACCTATACGGTACGATAGTACTGTATAGGTAGATAGTGGGTAGTTTATTTAACTGATACTGTACAGTAGACAGCGAGGAATCTATTCAAGCGAGGAAAATTTCTTGCTTACTTTGCCCGTTGAGAGAACCCTCTCGGTAAACCCAACGCTCTCGCTCGAAAACCATCCGTTTTCAGCATACGTTTCCAAATCTTCTCTCGTATGAGCGTCGGATCCACCTGTGATGATAGCGCCATGTTTCGCCGCAAGGTCGCGGAGGGCTTGCCGTTCCCTCTCGAGCGTTTGCTCTCCGTCTGTATTGTATTCGCGAAAACCATAGACCACCTCAACGCCATCGAGGCGTTTGCCGGCGAGGAGCTGCTCGAGAACTTCGAATGAAATTTTTGAACGAATGGTAAAGTAATGCGCCATGATGGCAACACCGCCCGCGTCGCGGATAAGCGCCACTGCTTGGTCGAGGTCGGGCATATAGGTGTGCTCCGCGTACGCTTTGCGATATGCATGCGGAGAAAGCAGTAATGTATATGGGTACTGCCGCGCATCTTTTTGCATCATGCGCGTGTAGTGCTCTTGGATGAGCGGGTCATGCGCCGCATCAGCCGCCATTTCGCGGCGTATTTTTTCCATAATGACATTATTTTCAAAGTGTTTGCTGAGCGCCTCGACGATATGAGGTCTCCCCACCGAATCCCCCGCAGACGCCTCGAGGCAGTCCTCGGTGGTGATGGTGAAGCCAAGATTTTGCAAATTGGAAACGATGACTGTCATTCTTTTGACACGACTTTGCTGTGCCCGCGCGCAGTGGTCGAGAAGCTTTTGGTTGGATGGGTCGACAAAAAGTCCGATGATGTGCGCGGTGCCTGTCTCGGGAGCAAGTTCTTCGGGAAGCCCTGCGGTAAGCTCGGTGCCGATGATCCATTTTGTCGGTCCATCGCGGAGAGTGTCGAGCCCGCGCATGATCTCCGGCGAAGGTACGGCGTCATGGTCGGTGAATGCAAGCACGGAGATGCCGAGCGATTCGGCAAGTTGAAAAAGTTCTTGATGCGAAAGTTTGCCATCAGAGAGTGTCGTGTGTGTATGTAGGGACTCAATGTTTCGTGCGGTCATTCAAGCCAGTATAGCACGGCGCTCTGTAATCGTTATTGAAGTTAGGCTTCAACATATCGAGTGTGGTATGGCGTAAATATGAAATGTGTGGTATGAAAGAATCAGGATAAAAGGTTGTTTTTACTGTTATTTCTTCATCTACTCTGGAGGTGGGTTCTTATGACTACAATCCATATTAATTTGAAACACGTAACTATTCGTCCCCTCAGAGACGGAGACCGTGATGAGCTGATGTCCCTGATGCTTCGGTTGAAGAGGCGAAGGAACAAAAATATCAATCCTATCGGGGAATTGTTTAGCTGGCAAGAAGCAGAGCATCAAGGAGAACTTAAGGGCGAATTTATGGTTATATCATATCGTCTTAATGGGAAGAATGTGCTCATAGGGATAGGGGGTATCGCAACAGGTTCTACCTTAACAGAAGAAAAAGTCGCCTTTATTACTCATGTTGATGTGGACCGGCGTTTTAAATGGCAGATTCTTGCACGAGTAACGATGGAACGATTGTTTGCAAGAGCGATTTCTTTTGAAGCTTCTCGGGTGATATTGATACATTGCCCCGTCTCTGATGATGCAAGGACTCTGTATCATTCGTTCGGGTTTACCATCGATTCAGCTGGTGAATACAGTCGGATGACGAGTCTTCAGCCAAGAAAAACAGCTTAAAAAGCGTATTTTACCCTTGACACTTTTTCGTGTGCTCAAGGGTATTTTTCTATTTTCCTACAACCCATTGCAAGTGCTTGAAGGTGTATATCCGCGGGATTCGGCGTCGGCTTTGGATGTAAAATAAATGCGGTTGGCATCAGCAATGCGGTTCGCACCGGCACACCATGGGTAATAGTATTTCTTGCCGTTTTTTGATCCCATAAGTTGCGTGCTGGACGTTGCGGGAACGTTGAGAGAAGGAGCGGCAGTAGACGATGCGGTGGCAAAGGTGTCGGCGGTTACTGTGGGCGCATTTTCTATATAAATAGGGGTTTTTGCTCCTTCAATTTTCGACAATCGCCCGAGTCCAAACGCTCCAAAAGCGACGAGGATAATAATCAAGCCCAAAAAGAGGTCGTCTTGCAGTTCTCGGATACGGATGGGTCGCGGACGAACAGTCCTCCCCAACCCCTTGATTTTTTTCGTGAAATCTTTTATACTCATAGAATATTGTAATTATAAGCGTTTTCAAGACTAAAGAGAAATTTTTACACCATGGCAACAAAGAAAGCTGGCGGAACATCAAAAAACCTCACCGACTCCAAGCCAAAGTTCCTCGGAACGAAGCTTTACGCTGGAGAAATCGCAAAGACGGGCTCTATCCTCGTGCGTCAGCGCGGCACCGTAATTCTCCCCGGAGAAAATGTCGGCATGGGCAAGGATCACACTCTCTTCGCGCTCAAGAACGGCACGGTGGAGTTCAGCGAAAAGCGCAAAGGAAACTTCAACGGCACAACCACCCGCCGCAAGGTGGTGCACGTGAAGTAAGATAGTAAAATAATAATAAATATTACAATAGTGAAATTAAAAGACCCGTCTCATTGTGAGACAGGTCTTTTCTATCGTGAATTTAGAAATTGATCCTAAATTCCTTTCCGTGTTCGACAAAACCAAGCCTTTCATAAAGTGCGTGAACTTTGCCACGCTCTTTTCGGCTCGTGGCGATGATCTTATAACAACCCGCTTCCTCGGCCGCCTTGATGACTTTCTTGATAAGGTCAGTGCCGACTCCTTGTCCACGCATCCTGTCATCCACGAACACATCCTCCAAAAGACCGAATGGCTCCACATGAAGATCATTTGTGAGGATATAGAGATAAGCTCTTGCAACCTCCACCTTATCTTCCATACTTTGAATTACGAAACTCCGCAACCTGACTTTTCCACACCCATGCCAAACAACCGCAGTCAGGTGCGGTCTCTACAAAAGTAAATTTTTCTTCAAA
>LCOP01000015.1 GCA_000996605.1 Parcubacteria group bacterium GW2011_GWA1_47_8 | reverse complement strand
TTTCATTTCTTTTATAAAAGCTTGTATTTCTTTAAGCTCATCTAGAACCTTCTGACGCTCCAGCCCCGCGAGTTTCTGCAGTCTCATCTCAAGGATTGCGGTTGCCTGCTTGTCCGAGAACTTGAATTCTTTCATCAAATTCGCGTGCGCAGCCCCAGTGTCTTTTGACGCACGAATGAGTGAGATGACTCTGTCGATGTGGTCGAGTGCCTTTTTTAAGCCGAGCAAAATATGCTCGCGCTCTTCAGCCTTGCGGAGGTCGTACTGTGTGCGTCGGCGCACCACGATCTGACGATGCCCGATAAAATTTGAAAGGAGCCCCTTGAGCGAGAGCGTCTGGGGAACACCGTCAACGAGCGCCACCATATTGTAGTGGAACGTGGTTTCGATATCAGTGTGCTTGTATAAATAATTGAGGATCGCCTGCGGATACGCGCCATTTTTCAAATCAATGGCAATACGAATGTCCTTGGTCGATTCATCGCGAAGACCGCGGATACCCTCGAGCTTTTTCTCGCGCACCAGATCGGCGATCTTTACGATAAGCTCTGCTTTATTGACGCGGAACGGGAGCGACGTGATGATAATCTGGCTCGCGTTTTTTTCTTCAATAATTTCCGCTTCGCCGCGCACCACGACGCCGCCGCGTCCCGACGTATACGCTTGACGCATATCTTTCTCGCCAAACACCATACCGCCGGTGGGAAAATCAGGCCCTTTCACAAACGCCAAGAGGTCTTCGGATGTTGCGTCGGGATTGTCAATCAAGTGAACCGTCGCATCAACCACTTCGCCCAAATTGTGCGGCGGAATATTCGTCGCCATACCCACGGCGATACCGAACGTGCCATTGAGGAGGAGCGCGGGAACGGCGGCGGGAAGCACTTTTGGTTCTTTGCGCGTACCATCGTAGTTGGGACTAAAATCCACGGTTTCCTTTTCGAGGTCGCGGAGAAGCTCGCTCGTCACGCGCGACATCTTGGCTTCCGTATAGCGCATCGCCGCCGGCGCATCGCCGTCCACCGAACCAAAATTTCCCTGCCCCAAGACGAGCGGATACCGAAACGAAAAATCCTGCGCCATCTTCACCATCGCATCGTACACGGACGCATCGCCGTGCGGATGGTATTTACCGAGCACATCTCCAACCACTGCGGCGGATTTGCGAAACTTTGCGGAAGCAACCAGCCCCATTTCACTCATCGAGAACAAAATACGGCGATGCACAGGCTTCAATCCGTCGCGGGCGTCAGGAAGCGCGCGCGACGTGATGACCGACATCGCGTAGTCGAGATAGGAGGTGCGCATTTCCTGTGCAATATCCATGGGCACCAAATTCACGTGCTCCACTTCCGGAGCAGGTTTTGGTGTCTTTGATTCATCCGCCTTTTTCGCCATAATTCCTGTATATTACCACACACGTGGCAAAATTAAAATGGCGGGGGGGCGCCTGCGGCACCCCCCGCATCTGTTGAAGCCTGACTTCAACAAAGACTATTTCAACATAGCCTCCGTACTCGTAGACTGCTCGATCACCACGATTCCCGAAAAGTCGAACCCGCCTGTCGCAGATGCTGTCTGTGCTTCCGTGGGCGCGGGTGCTGGTTCAGGATTAGCAGAGAGCGTCGCTCCGGAAAGCTCTCCAGACACGCGCGACACGCGCGACGTAAACCCATGAAATACTTCGGAAATTCCTGCGATCGGCGAGAGTGCCTTGTCGCGGTTCCCCTCGATCTCTGCACGCGCGTCCCACGAAGAAACCCATACGAACATCACGACCGCATAGCTCGCAAGCGTAAGGACGATCGCCATGCGTTTGCGCGACGCGACCGGTTTCTCCTGTATTTTTTTTAAAAAAGACATATGTTATCGGTATGCACAAAACCCCGCCGCTATGCAGCGCTTACCACCACCACATGCCCCTCTTTGTCTTCCAAATCTTTTTTCTTAAACGTAAATTTGTCCACCGTTTCGGCATTTTCACCACCCTCTTTGACGAACGTGTTAAGCTCGCCCTTTGCGCCTTCATAATCCATGGGAATAACTACTTTCGCCTCAAGGGCAAGCGCGAGTTTGTACGCATCCGCAGGCGTGAGCATCTCTCCCCCGCCAATCGGAACAAAGAGTACGTCGATTTCCCCGAGTCCTTCTTTCACCTCGCGCGATAATGTATCGGTCGTCGGCAAGGCTCCCAAAAAGCACAGGTTAATCCCTTCGAACACCATCGAGTAAATCGTATTAATCTTTCTCTCGCCATCGTATGTCGTATCCACGCCGAACCCTTTGATGAAAATCCCGTCCACTTCGTATTCGCCCGGCCCCTTGATAACAAACGGCTCCTTGTCGCCATACGCACACTGCTCCGCACCATTGAAATCAGCATGCCGGAGCGACGACAACACGATATCCGCGCCAAATCGTGAAGTTTTATATTTCGACTCTTTGCCAACGGGGTTGTAGGCGATAACCGTATCACCCACCTGGACCTTGAAAAATTGTTTACCGTAATATGTGACAATCATGGGGACAGTCTAGCAGATTTTTAAAAAGAACGGAACAAGTGGCGAAAAAGGACTCCGAAATAATACGTTAAAAAAGAAAATACTCCTCCAAGTCCTTCCCATAGCTTGTTTGTTTTAAATTCTAAATTAAGTTTCATATAAAGATACGCTTATTATACTGCACACGATACTACTTTAGCAAATACAAATAAGTGTTACAGAAAAACTACTCCGCCTTCAGCGCCTCCTTCGTATACAGATTCTTCGGAACACAGAGGAACAATGAGTTTAAACCTAAGTCGTAGGTCGCTTGGATCTATCTTTCATCACACCTCCTTACGAAACTTTGTCTTGCCCACTTCTTCTAAAATATCCAAGGTCGCTTCGACAGAGGGGTTCCCTGTATTCTTCAGCAAAACCTTTCCATTATATTTTTCGATGAGAGGCGTCAAAAACTCATCCCCCCACGAAGGGGCAAATGTTATGACACCTTCAAAATCAACTTCAATACTTTCATTACTTGAAACTCCCTGAAGGGCCGGCCCGAACGCGGAAAAAGCCTCCCTTCCCGCTTGGCGGGAAGTAAGCGTGGTTCCAAATTTTTTTAGGGCTATTTTCATATTTATATTTTAAATTAAAAAGTAATGGAAGCAAGGCACCCGCGATAATACTCTTGCGCCTGCTTGATATGCAGATCTTCCGAGATACCCCTCTTCAACTCCAACTGAGCACTGCCCGACTGGAAAAAGAGTCCCAATAAACTTTTGGTTACGACCCGCCTCACAAACTTCAAGCCATTCCCTCTTTCTTCTGGAGCTCTTCCTGAAACAATCTCCGTGAATGCAACCTTTAACGCTTGCTTGTCGTCCAAGAGTTCTGGCCTTACCCGTTTTAGTGTTTGCAAAACTCCTTGACCGCGATCAGCAAGCACGACCTGCCTCCTGTTTAAATCATACCCAAAAAATATCCCCGGAACATCCGGCCAATTACCCAAATTGTGGCTGAAGGAATTATCTCCAATCTCTCCGGCAACAGCAACAACAAGCGGAAAAAATTTCTTGACCTCCTCATCAGCAACTTCGCCAAGCTGGTCCTGCATTTTTGAAAGACGAGCCTGAAAAATAGAACTGTCTTTGCAATAAAAGTGGGCTGGAATTTCTTCGCCGTCTGAAATCCACCCTGTCGCCAACTTTAACAGATCACTCAAATAAATCTCTATTGCTTTTTTGGAATAATAACGATGCCCGAGAGGAGTATTCCTTATCGACGAGAAACGCCCGCTTTCGTCCCAGCGTCTCAATGTGTCGACAGAGACATCTAGGGCAATGGCAGCCTCACCTATTGTCATTAAATCTTGATCCATATAGTTAAGCATCTCACGCAGAAAGTATACCATAATGGCATAATCTATGCAAGGTGATTAGTAATCTATGTAAAATCTGAACAATCTATGTATTTTAATCGTAAACCTATGCATGTCTGTTAAATCCCTGCTTCAGCTCCCTTACTCTGCCTTCAGTGCTGAAACAGTATACAAATTCCCCGGATCCCATAACATCCAACTGGTAAGCCCCGAATCATAGGTTGCTTGAATTTGTGCACGGACTTCAACCGCGCCGTAGTTGCCGCCATAATCAAAATCTTGGAGCCACGGGCGGAGTTTTGTGGGGGTGGTCGAAGCGGTTTTTGCGCGCAGGACGGCACGGCTCATTGCATAGTGCACCACCTCATACACGTGTTGGTTCGGATTCGCCCAGCCATTAAACTGCGGCGGGTAGTGCGACGGGTACACCATCGGCGCCACATAATCAAAATGGCGTAGTGCGGGCTCGAGCACTTGCCCGATGCCCAGATCATCGGTATTGGTCGTCACCATGCCAAAGAGGTCCGCCGAGATGACCGCCCCCGATGGCTTTACCTTCTCCTCGAGGTATGTAAAAAATTTCTCAAGCGCGAGCGGTTTGGTCGTGGTGCCTGTCCATGTGTATGAAATGTCCTGCATGTTTCCGTCAGACGGAAAACGGATGTAATCAAAATTGATCTCGTCGAATCCCTGCGCGTAGGTATCGAGGGCAAGTGTGGTAATATATTCCCAATACGGCTTGGCGCTTACGTCAATGAACGAAAGTCCTTTGCGGTCCTTCCATACCGTCACCCCATCAGCTTTCTTTACCGCAAGTTCGGGATGCGCGTTGGTATACGCGGGGTCTTGAAAAACCGTAATACGACCGATGACGTAAATATTTTTCTCATGGAGCGACGCGACGAATTCCCTTAGGTCGCGCACACGACACCCAGTACCCAAAACTTCTTTCAATTTCGGATTCGTGGGGAAATACGCTATCGTCCCCGAATAATCCTTCACATCAATCACCACCGCATTGAGCTCGGTGGTATCAATCATGTGGGCGAGCTTCGTGCGCCACGACGGAACACTCGCCACGCACGCCGTTATATAGATCGCCTTGAGCGGCTCGGGAGTCGGCACGTGCGTCGCAATAAATTCCGGTGCCTTTGATATCGCATCTCCCACTTCCGCCGCTTTCGCGTTGAGATTCGGGTCAATATCAAAATCATACTCTCGAGAAAAAAGTGCGGGCATCAAAAAATAAAAGGCGGAAAAAATTCCCCCCGTCAGCACGATCACAGCACCTATGTTCTTTCTCTCGGTTTTCATTTCATCGGCGGCGAAGTTATGTCTTGCGGTGGTGCTTTCGTTTGCGGTGCATTCTCCGAAAGCCCCGATGCTTTGGTGTCAAAAGCCTGTTCTGCATCTTCAATTAGCTTCTTGCAATTACTGCAATACACAACCGAAGAAAGGTAGCTTAAAACCGCAATACCAAGACCGCTTGCAACGTATAATACGGTGCGCACAGCGCTCGGAGGGCCTCCAAAAAAAGCAAGCGCGGCAACAAAGACGCCGAGCAATATAATCGCAGTGTATTTTGTCATATAAAACAGTATACATGAAAAAATGGAATATGGAATATTGAATGTGGAATGTGGAATGGACTCAACCCCCAAAGCCCAAAATTCGCCAAAGGCGAATTTTGGGCTCCATATTCGATATTCCATATTCTACATTCTACATTCTACCCTCTATAATCACCACAAACTCTCCCCGTATGCGGTCGGGGTGGGTGGCAAAATGAGCACGGGCTTCAGCGATTGTTCCCCGTACAAATTCTTCATAAATTTTTGTTAATTCGCGGGCAACAATAACTCTACGCTCAGCACCACAGAATTTTTCTAACGACTCGAGTGTTTTTTCAATACGATGAGGTGACTCATAGAACGCCATCACACGTTTTGAATCTGCTATTTCTTTAAATAAAGTTTCTCGCCCCTTTTTATGGGGAAGGAACCCGAGAAAGGTAAACTCCGCGACAGAAATTCCTGCAGCTGAAAAGGCGGTCACAAGTGCTGATGGTCCTGGGATTGGAACAATAGCGACCTGATCACCAAATTTTTCTCGCACCTGATAAACAAGAAGCATCCCGGGGTCCGATATACACGGGGTGCCTGCATCAGAAACAAGCGCGAGATTTTTCCCCTCTTCAAGGAGCGCAGAGATCTTCTCAACCTTTGCAAGTTTCGACTGCGCATGGTAGCTCATCGTTGGCGTCGTGATTTCATATTTTGAAAGCAAACGTTTCGTCACGCGCGTATCCTCGCACAAAATGAGGTCAACTTCCTTGAGCACGCGAAGCGCCCGAAGCGTAATGTCTTCGAGGTTGCCGATTGGGGTTCCAATAATAAAAAGTGTTGCCATAAACTATTTTTCAAGCAAACGTGGAGCAAGTTTGTACACATCCCCCGCGCCCATAAGCACAATGATATCATCTTTTTGTGCGGTCGTCCGAAGGTATGTTTCAATAGCGACAAAATCCCCTTCCACGTGCGCGTGCGGATGAATGCGCCCGATAACCTCCGCGAGTATTTCTTTGGTCACGAGAGGATCGACCTCTTCACGACCTGCATAAATGGGCGCAATGATAACCTCGTCAGCATCCCCAAAACCTCGCGCAAAATCATCCTGAAAAAATTTCACCCGCGAATAAAGATGCGGTTCAAACACAACACGGATACGCTCGTCGGGATGTTTTGCTCGAATCCCCTGAAGCGTTGCGCGCACCTCGGTCGGATGATGTGCGTAATCGTCGTACACCTGTGCACCATTTGCCATACGCCCTACAAATTCCATACGCCGCCATGTTCCTTGAAAACCGCCGAGGGCACGAGCCGATGTTTCGTCCATAATACCAAACACATGCGCCACGGCGAGCGCCGCTTTCGCATTTTTAATATTATGCTCACCTGCCACCTGAAGCCTCAACTTGGAGGCTCCGCCTCCAAGTTGGTAATCGACAATATGCGCGACAGCTTTTGTGAGCACGGGTGCCACACGCGGGTCGTTTGGGTCACACACGATGACTCCTGTTGCTGGAACTTTTTCCACCAACTCTTGAAACGCCTTCTGCACGCCCTCTATCGTCCCATAATAATCGAGGTGGTCATTATCGATGTTCGTGATGACCAACACTTCGGGCGAAAGATGGAGGAACGAACGTTTGTACTCACACGCTTCGACGATAAAAATATTGCTCTCACCTGCTACAAAATTATCTCCCCATTTTTTAAGCATGCTTCCCACGATAACCGTTGGACTTTTCTTTGCTTCAATAAATACATCAGCGAGCATCGCGGTCGTTGTTGTTTTGCCATGCGTCCCCGCAACCGCAATCGTGTGCATCCCGCGCGAGATTTCACCGAGTATTTCAGGATATGAGTAGATAGGAATCCCCCGCTCGCGCGCAACCACGAGCTCTGAGTTGTCCGTCGGCACTGCTGGCGAATAAACAACGGCATCCGGATCATCCGGAAGATTCTTCACCTCATGCCCGACAAAGATTCGCGCGCCAAGCGACACCAGCCGATCAGTAACAACCGAGAGTGCCTTGTCAGAACCAGACACCCGCACATCCCGAAGAAGCATCATGCGTGCGATCGCCGAGACACCAATACCGCCGATGCCGATAAAATGAATTGAATGAATACGGTCGAGAAATATTTTATTCATCCCGTTAGAGGTAGGAAATTATTAAATTTCCGTAGTTACTTGATGTTTGGTAAAAATAGCACATTTATCGATATTCTTCTACTAGCTTTTTTTATAAACGGTGCCTGCTCGCCATCACTTGAGCTCAACCTTATGTTCTGGCGAAAGTGAGCTGGTAACCTCTAACGGGATTCATAGCTTCTTCACCATTTTGACAAACTGGTCCCCGCGGTCAAATTCATTTTTGAATACACCAAAGCTTGCGGCTCCGGGAGAGAGGAGCACGGTGTCGCCGCGGCACGCGTACTCGCGCGCCGCCCTCACTGCGTCTTGCATGCTATCCACAATACATACAGGGTATGAAGTTTTTTTAGGAATCAGCGCAAGAAGCTTTTCTGTTGCTACTCCATCAATGAGCACGAGCCCTTTCACAGTCTTATGCACAAGCTTTGCCATGCTGGCGTAATCAAGATTTTTATCCGCACCACCTGCAATCAAAACAATATTTTTCCTTTTCTTGTCTGACAAAGTTTCTAATGCCACACGGTTACCATCAGGGGTCGTTGCAGTCGTATCGTTAAAGTATTTCACACCGCGTACTATTCGGATCAACTCAAGCCGCCCCGGTACACTAACAAAACTTTCCACTCCGCGCTTGATGTCCTGCTCCGAAACCCCGAGCTCGCGGCATGCGAGAATCGCACACGCAATATTGTCGCGATTATGCTCCCCCTGTATTTTTATCTTCCATGTTTTCGGTACAATACTTTTGCGCGCGACGAGCACCTCACTCTTTATTTTAATTGCCGCTTGCCTACCTAAGTTTTGTGTAGCAAAATTTTGGTAGGCTTGTTCGCCGAGCACCAACACTTCATCCTCTTTTTGATATTTAAAAATGTTCGCCTTATCATCAAAGTACTTTTTCATATCGCCTTGGTAGTAGTTCATGTGATCAGGTAAAAAATTTGTAAACACTGCAATATGTGGAGAAATTTTTGCATCGCCAAACCCTTGGAGCTGCCACGAGTCAAGTTCAAGGATTACAATATCTCCAACTTTTGTTTTTTTAAGAAGCGGAAGTGTCGCCATGCCACGCACATTACCACCCACGAAAGCATGCCCGCCTAAGTTTTTCTCTGCCTCTTTAATTTCTCTGAATTTTTGGTGAGTGGAAAAATTTTGGCGGGTATGCTTCGGATACGCGCGCTCGAGAATATGCGCAAGCAAATGTGTCACCGTCGACTTCCCCCGTGTCCCCGTCACTCCCACAATAGTCGCGGGCGTAAATTTCGCAAAGAGTGAAGCATCCATCTCGACAGGAATTTTATGCTTCTTCGCCTCGGTAATATAAGGAGAGTCGAGTGGCACCCCCGCGGTCTTGATAACCATGTCGCAATTCTTAAAATCCACAAGCTTGTGCTCGCCCAATACATAGCGAATATTTTTAAACTTCTTAAGCTGTTTCAAAGACGGCGCAAGGGTCTCCGCATCCTTCATGTCGGTGACCGTGAGTTCCACCCCGAGCTCGGCAAGAAACTTTGCCACATTGACTCCACGCCCCAAAAGCCCGAGCCCAAGCATCGTGATGCGCTTGCCTTTAAAATATGTTTTGTAGCTCATTTCTTTCATATCTTCATATCATAGCAGAAACTCAAAAAAGGCATAAAAAATGACCGCCCTTTATTTAAATAAAGGGCGGTCATTTTTTATGCCTTTTTCTTTAGTGTCTCTAATCAAAATTCCTGTGGCAGAGACCACAGGGAAACGAGTTCTACTAATTAAACGGTTAATTACGTAGAGAATGGTGTGCAAGATTTGGGGTACCTGTCATATTTCGTGAAGTACTCCCGAGTTAAAATTTAAAAGGTTCACGGGACTACCCCACACTAATAATTTCTAGTTTTCGTTTTGCGGAAAATATTAGCTATTGATTGATTTTGTTTTTTTAAAAATCATTAGTTGATCTGACCCCCTAATTTGAGGCACTTGCTTCGTGAATTTTAGATACACAAGTTAGCTGATAATTGGTCTCAAGCTACATCGGGCTCATGTAGCCGATTGATGAATGAAGCCTTGTTTCATTGATGTAAACCATGAGATTGTGTCTGCTATTGGTGGTTCTGGGTACTTTCTTTGACTTGCGCACCTGTAGCAGGTGGTATTCACCCATGATCTTGTAGATTCTCCCATCATACCAGAAAACAGTCCTTCTTTGTGCGGGCGGAAAGAATCGGACTTTCGACCTCTGTCTTATCAGGACAGCGTTCTACCACTGAACTACGCCCGCAATGCACATTACTATAGCAGGTTTTTAAATTTTATGTAAGTCAAAAAAAGCGCGTATTGACTGGATTAATTTGACCTTTTTTTCCGTACTACTCACAAAAATACTACATGTTCCGTGGTTATTTGACCCCTTGTATGTAAAACTTCCTGCCTTAAGCGGTCGTATTTGAGTTTTATAAAATTGACTCTTTTTTATCTTACCGGAAAAAGAATCTCTCCAAAACTTCTCCTCTTTACGAATATTCATATTTTCATATAGATGAAGCTGAAATCGCAACTGCCTCGTTTCTATATCAAAAAACATCTGCACCCACTTAATAAAGAAGAGGATAATTGCGACATCTGTATTTGCGAGAGTGATTCTATGCGCGTCTTTTTTGCCACCCTCTGCCGAATACAGCATGAGCCCGGCAACATAAAGCGTTTCTTGCGAAAGATTCTGGAACTTTTCTTTTTCTGTTTGATACACCCGCGCGCGTATTTTTTCTTTTTTTTCTCGCATCGTATTGCGATACTTTTCACGAGACGCCTCTCCTTTCTCCCATCCACTTTTTCGCAACTCACTAATGCGCTTGGAGCTAAGGGGATGTTCACGGAGCCAATAACTAAGCGTGCTCTTTGCAACACCCAGCTTTTTTCTAATTTCAGAATAGCTCGCTTCATCATCTACACGCATGTCAATCGCTTTTTGTCGTAATTCCGTTTTCATTTTAGATATACGTATGCTACATACTGCATACATACTATTATCATACAGTATCTCAAGAAATGCACGAGGGTATCGGCAACCACATTGCAATACCAAGATTCTTGTGGTATGTTTTTATGAGTATTAGATTTTTGAGAGAAGCGACAATACATTCCACCTACTAAAAAGGAGGTTCTTGCCCTATGTGCATACCTAGAGGGAAAAAGATGCTGCCTAAAACAGGGCGTATGCCAACCTTTGGTCGTACACCGCGTACCCCAACAAAGAGAAAGAGGGATCAAACAAAGATTAGTGCCAAGAAAGAATCCCGCAATAACACAAAAATTCGTTACGCTCGACGACGAATAACGCAAGCACGAATTAAGGAGGAAGAAGCGCGTAAAAAATACTACCGAGAACGAGGGTGGTTGTAAAAACATTCTACAGGAGGTCTGTATGCCTATAGTTGTTCTTCCTTTCAGTCTGTCGCCTACTGCCGTCCTGTCATTGATTGCAAAATTATTTCCTCCGTCAAATTACGTAGGACATCCCGTCTTTCGCCTGAAGCATGGGTTTAATCCGAGGCAAAGGGAGTGTGTGATGAATAACCATCTGGCACGCCATCACCACAAGCACAGAAACTCGCGCAGGAGATAGATGAGTACGCCATAAAATGAATGAAGCCGGTCACTCGCGAGAGTGACCGGCTGTTTTGTTTTTTAACCCCTAATCTTGGGGCTAAAAACGTTGATCAAAAATCTTTTCGCGATCATACTGACTCGCGTTCATGTCCTTGAAATACTCACAGGCGAGTTTTCCCTGCGGGCTGTTTCCCGACAAACATCTACCCGTAACATCGGAAAGATGCATCACGGGACGATCTAATTGCTTTTTTGCAATAGCAACGCCCACTATCGCAACCACAAAAACTAACACCCATGTTTTTTTCAACATTTGAAACCCTCCCGTGTTTATCTATACAAAAAATAGCACACTTACACCAAAAAGTCAAGCATTCCCACAAGGTCAAAAAACGCCCATAATATGGGCGTTTTTTGGTCTTTGCGAAACTGCATATGTGTGATATCTAAATTCACCCACCAAAATTTTTCACCCACCAAAGTTTCAAAAAAAACTTAAGTGGGGAACGAAAAACTTAGGCGGGCAAAGAGTATTCTTTCTTTTGTTCCGTTTTCGGCCCTGTGAGATAAAGCTCGAAAGAGAGCGCTATCTCATGGGGTCTTCTGCGCGAGTAACCCTTCTCGTGCGGGGGATCCCTTTTAAAGATGGGAGGACCTTCATCCTTTTTCCTTGCGGAAAAAACCGACCAATTCAGTGGAGCGCACACCACAAGGGTGTACGATACACGTATAATTTTGAATTGATTCACGACCAGCTTCCGCTAGCCGTGCCTTGTTACGACTTAGCCCTTGTCACCAAGCTTACCTTAGGCCCACACAAGGTGGGACTTCGGGCACTCTCGGCTCCCTTGGCTTGACGGGCGGTGAGTACAAGACTTGAGAACGTATTCACCGCGGTATAGCTGACCCGCGATTACTAGCGATTCCAACTTCATGAGG
>LCOP01000014.1 GCA_000996605.1 Parcubacteria group bacterium GW2011_GWA1_47_8 | reverse complement strand
GGGGGGGGTGTGGGGGGGATCCCGCCGCGCCCGAGCGTTCCGCCGGAGAGAAGCGGAGGCGGATTAGTTCCGTTCAAAAAATGTTCGAGCAGAGTCGTATAATTCCATATTTGTTTATCAATCGAGTGATGAAATGATATGTACCTATATATCTCCGCGGTCCTTGGTAAGAAGCGAATACATGGAGTAATGCCTCTTTCTTTATGAAGTAAGATTATGAACACCAATAAAATTCTCGTTAATATTATTTTGGGCGGGTTGTATTTGGTACCACTTGTTGTATTTATTGCTCCCGACGGGATGTTTTTTCCGTTTATTGTCGGGAAGAATCTGGCATTTAGGGTCATTGCGGAGGTAATTCTCGGTGCGTGGCTTATTCTTGTATATCATGATCCGGCATATCGGCTCAAGTGGTCGCCGCTCCTTGTCGCCGTGACCGTGTTTGTTGTTGTTTCGGTGCTCGCCTGCGTTTTCGGGGAAAATCCGTACAAAAGTTTCTGGAGCAACTTCGAACGCATGGAGGGCGTCGTAACACACCTACATCTCTATCTGTACTTTGTCGTTGCGACAAGCGTGCTCGGCAAGAAAGATGCGTGGTGGAAGTTTCTTCATATCTCTATTTTTGTTAGTGTCATCGTGGGCGGGTATGCGCTTTTGCAGTTGGCTGGAAAGATCCCCATTGCGCAAAGCAGTTCGCGCATCGATGCGACGTTCGGCAATTCGGCATACTTGGCGGCGTACATGATGTTCCACGTGTTTTTGACATCGTTTGTCCTCGCGCGTACGTGGGTGCAAGGGAAATTGCGCGGACAGAATGGAAAAATTTTGGCTTTGGGGTATATTACGGCGATCGTTCTTGAGACAGCGATTCTCTATGGTACGCAAACGCGTGGAGCTATTCTCGGGTTTGGTGTGGGTATCGTAACAACCGCCGTACTTGTTTTCTTTTTTGAAAAGGAGCAAAAGGTCGTGCGAAAGGTTGCGCTTGGGGTTTTGGGTGGTGTTGTTTTGTTGGTGTTGGGATTTTTTGTGGCGAAGGATACTGATTTTGTAAGGAATAATCAGACCCTTGCGCGGTTTGCGTCTATCTCGCTTACGGAGACGACCACGCAGTCGCGGTTTATCATTTGGGGTATTGCCGGAGAGGGATTCAAAGAGCACCCAATCCTTGGCTGGGGACAGGAAAACTTTAATTACGTGTTCAACAAGTACTATGATCCGCGCATGTACGCGCAGGAGTCGTGGTTCGATCGGGCGCACAATGTATTCCTTGACTGGGTGATTGCGGGCGGGCTTTTGGGAATTCTCTCGTACTTGTCGCTCTTTGGTGTCGCACTTTGGTATTTGTGGCGGAGAGATAATCAAAAAGAAAAATCCGCACCATTTTCTCTCTTGGAAAAAAGTATTTTGACGGGGCTTCTTGTGGGATATTTTTTTCAGAATCTTTTCGTGTTCGATAATCTGACGAGTTACTTGCTCTTCTTTGGAGTTTTGGGATATCTCGAAAGCGTGCGGCAAGGACAGAGTGTTTCCGCGCATGCGCCCAAGCGACACAAAAAGAACGAGACGCTTTCGCTTCAAAATGTCGCTATTGCGCCGCTCGTTATCGTACTCACGGTTTTTTCGGTATATGGTTTGAATGCGAAAGCGTTTACGGGGAATAGGGAGCTTTTGTCGGCGCTTGCGACCGCAGAGCAAAACCCCGCAGGCTCTTTTGAGCTTTTCAAAAATCTTTCTGCGCATCAATTTATGGGTACCGGAGAGTTTCGCGAGCATCTGGTGAGGACCGGGTTCACCCTCCTTTCGCGATCTGACGTCAGCGCTGGTGTCAAAGAGGAGTTTGCGAAGCTTGCGATGGAGGAGATGGGGAAGCAGGCGGAGGAGGATTCGGGGAATGCGCGTACACAGCTTATTCTCGGATCTTTTTTGGCAGGGGTCTCGCAGTACAATGCAAAATATAACGACGCGGCGATTGCCGTACTGGAGAAAGCGCGCGCACTTTCCCCGCAGAAGAGCGACCTTCAAATCAGCATATGATGCGGATCCAAGATTTGAAACGGCGCGAAAGATGTACGGGGCGAGCCTTCTCTATGCCGGCGACAAGAAATTGGCGCAAGAAATCCTCGAGCCGATTTATGGAACCTCGACGCCTTCGGATGACGTATTTCTCAAAGCGTATCTCCACTTGGGTGATTATAAGACGGTGATTACAGTCCTTACTCGCCGCGTCGTGGAGGATCCAACAAATCCCCAGAAGCTTTTTTCTCTCGCATCGGCGTATTTTGAGGCAGGGGATAGAGAGCGCGCCATACAAACCATGCAAAAAGTCGCGGTACTTGATCCCGTGTTCAAACAACAAGTTGATTTTTATATCAAAGAGATTAAAGCAGGCAGACATCCGTAAAAGAATGCCGCAAAACAATTTACTATTTGGAGCAGGTGCTCTATACTATGAAGATGCATAGCCGTATCATGGCCATAGTTGTTTTTTGTTCCGTACTTTTTTTTATAACTCCAGACGATGGATACGCTCAAGTGGGAATCAATGATTCGAGCGTTACCTCGACGTACACCATCAGTGATGAAAACGTAGCGTACGGAGATATTATTTCTTTCAATAAAGAAGAAGGTACGTATGTATTGTCGCGCACGATAGACGACAAGAGTATTTTCGGGGTTGTTGTCGAACAGCCGGTCCTCTTGTTTCATCGGAAAGACGGCGCGATTCCGATTGTGCAATCAGGAGAGGTGCTCCTCAACGTGACTACGGCGAACGGCCCTATTGCGGCAGGGGATGATATCATCGCTTCCGCATTTCCCGGGAAAGGGCAAAAGGCGGATATTTACGATGCCAATGTCGTTGCCGTCGCACGGGAGTCATTTACGGGAGTAGGGGGGACGAACACGGCGACCTTCGACGGAGAAGAGATTGCCATCGGACAGATCAAGGCTGTCCTCGCGGTGGGGGTTGCTCGTTCTCAAAAACCGATTTCCGTGAAGCTCCCGTTTGTCCCACAGGAAAAATCACCGATCACCAGAGTTATCCAGTACCTTGTTGCCGCGATTATTGCGATTGGCTCGGTGTACCTTTCATTCAGGAATTTTATGCCGAACATTCACGAAGGCATCGCCTCGATTGGGCGCAATCCGCGGGCAAAAGCATCCATCCAGTCAATGGTGATACTGAATGCGGCGCTTATTATTGTCGTCAGTGCTGCCGGCTTTGCCGTGAGTATCATCATCATCCTCTTGCCGTTTTAAGTTGCTTGTACCACGATGTAGCTTTCAGTAGTAAAATATTCGTGAGTTTGACACATACCCCCCCCTCCATGCTACACTCGGTGCTTACTTGTTCTTTCAAAAAAGGAGGTGGTATAAGTATCAGCGAGCGCTGATTGTATGAGTGCTACAATCTGGTTAGGTTATCCGCCCACATTCAACCGAGGAGTTAGTCCATGAAATTTGGAAAAGTTTTACTGCTATCCCTCTCGCTCATCATTCCCTCTGTTTCGTCTGCCATCCCGCCCCTCGAGGCGCGGATTGCAAAAGCAGAGGAAAGTTTTGGGCAAGTTCTGAAAAACACGCCCCAGAAGGAAGTTCATGTGGCGGTATTTTTCACCAACGATATGTCGTTGGAAGATGTCCGCACCGCATTGGGCAAGAGCTCTCTGGCAATCAAAGGTTTCCGCCATGGGACACAATCCTACAGTGGCGGCTATTCTCTCAAACAGGGCGAGACATTGGATGAGGCGATAGTGAATTATCGCCGAGACCACCTGTCGTTCTTGCAAAAGAGAATGGAGATCGAAGACAAGATGCTCGTGACGGAAGCCAATGATGATTTACGCACGGCAATCACATCGCACCGCAAGGAAGCTGACCAAATGAAGACGGATTTCGAGAAAAACGGAATCCGTGTCATCGGCGTTGAGGTGCAAGGTCGTGCGCGAGATATCCAGGACCTCAAGGAAAAAAACTCCTTTGTCCGCGTCATCGAGCTCAAAGAACACGCCAAGCCACAACCGGCGATAGTTCCGAATCAGTAATTCAGTTCAGATAGAGGAGAGATGCGATGAAAATATGTGCGAAAATTGTTGCATTACTATTTTGGTTAATTAGTGCCGATGTGGTCCAAGCTACTATGCCAAACACGGATGGAAGCACCATAGACTGTTCACCTGCCACAGATACACAGTTTGTTCCAAGCTGGGGGCAAGTGTATGTGGATAAAGACCCGTACAGCAAATACATCTATCAGTGGATGTATTGGGATAATTACACAAGGGTGGCGTGGTTTACTGCGAACGGAGATAGTACCTATGAGCCTGAAGCATTGTTTGATGGATCTGGAAGCGGATATCCCGAGCCTGCACACGAAACAAATGTTTCTCCTGCTGGACAGGGGAATTCCTCTACAGCGTATGGCTACTTCCTTCGTAACGTAAGCTACAATCATGGTGATCAGGCTGGGTACTGGGCGTCCGACCTTCCAAGCCCGTATCAAGATACTGCTTGGGGAGATACAAGCAATGAGTGGGATGTTACTGTCGGGTCTGCTCAAGCAGTTTTGATTGAACATCAGAAAGTTTATTTTACGGTAACACGAATGTATGATGGTGGCGCGAATTCTGGAGGGGTGAAACTCTCCTCTCAGAGGGGGCGGCTTGCTAATCCTACTACACCATGGTATGTCAACTATTGGGGTAAATGGAATTCATATGGATGTGCTCAACCGCCCACCAATGCATCAACCACATTTACGCTTCCGTGGGGCAACTTTAATGCTCCCGGATGCCGGAAATATTGGTATAAGTGGGACATAAGTGTGAATGAAGCTTGTTGATCACTTCCGCAGTTAACACCAGAACCCCTTAATTTAAATTAAGGGGTTCTCTTATAATCTTTTTCAACGCTTATGATGTATAATAACAATATGGTAATAAAATTTTTTAGTTTCTCAAAAAAATACTTTTTTTCTATTCTTTTACTGAATTTAGTTTTTGTCATGTCTTCGGTGCTTTGGACAGGTGAAATGGTTTATCATGATGAAGATTTACGCGATGTTCGAGCCGGTTTCCCTCTTGGGTATAGTTCAAGAGATTTTGTTGGGGGAAATAATGACACCGTTGGGCTATATAAATACCCACAAAAAATGAATAGTTTTATGTATGTCGGACAAGGGTACACTACGACCATTTGGTCTTTATTTTTTCTTAACATAATAATTGTGCAAACTATCCTTACCCCCGTTCTCTTTCTCGTGCACTCACTATTTTCTAGCACCCAAAAACTTTTTAGGTTTCTTTCCGTAAAAAATATTCTCATAGGACTTCTGTTTTTTATTGTAGTAACTTTTATATATATTTTCGGTCCCTCATTATTGGCAGGTGGAGAAGTTTCAGTGGGGATACCGTCCGAGTCGCTTGTTCCCGTAGAACTTCCGATATCAGAGAATTTAGTATTTTCCAACGGCATTGTTGAATAATTCCCCAAAGTTTTCTTGTACGAGTGTGTTGCGAATGGTACAATGAATTGACAGAGTACTTTGAATCACGGAACTCTTTTTTCGGGGCGCTGTCAAAATTTCAAATGTTTAATTTCAAATTTCCAAACAAATTCTAATTTCTTAATTTTAAAATTCAAGAATTAAAATATTGTTTAAAAATTAAAAATTTGATATTTAACATTGCTTTCGCGAGAACAGGCGCAAACACCTTCAAAAACAGGATCCCTTTGACGAGTTCCGTAGCTTAAAGTAACGTACCGGTAAAATCATTTCATTTTTTCTATGATACCAAGTATCCCTTTTGAATACATTGTTATGGCGCTCGGCGTGTCCCTAATCGCATTTGCGGTGGTGCTTTTGATTGCGGAGCTCCGGCACGGAAAGCAGATCAAGAGATTTGCGCTCCCTGTGTACGAGTATTCTCTCAAGAGTGGGCAAAAAAAAGCGCAAAAGATTATCGAAGATGCAACGAATCAAGCGCGGGAGATCCTCGTCGCGGCGGAGCTTGCGAGTATCAGAGGCACCGCGGAGAAAAAAATAGAAACAAAAAATCTCGAGGAGACGTTTCGGCAGAATATTGAAACGTTGGGGAAAGAAACACAACAGCTTTTTCAGAAATATGCCACGGAAAGCGAACATGTGTACGGGGAATTGCTCGATGCATTGAAAAAACAAACCGCAGAGACGGGTGATGTCATTGAAGGCAAAGTGGGAGAGGCTGTACAAGATATCGGCGCGTCACTCAAAAATATCGCCGCGCACGCAAAGGAGGCAGAAGAAAAATTCTCCACGCTTGCGGCACGTATCGAAGAGTCTGCTCATGAGGGGATACGGCAAAACGAAGAAAAGTTCGCCCTTCTTGCCGCACGCCTCGAAGGATCTCTCGAGGAAGGCATCAAGCAAAACTTGGAAGCAATACGGGGAGAAACAGGGAAAGTAATGGGGGATATCACGGGGGTGCTTTCGCAGATGAAAGACGAGAACATAAAAAAGATTGAAGAACATCTCACGCGCGAATTTGAGAACGCGCAAGAAGAAATTCGCGCGTACCGTAGTGCGCGGATGAATATTGTTGATACGCAGATGGTCGAGCTGGTGGGGCGCACGACGGAGATTGTCTTGCAGAAGGGCGTTTCCGTTTCTGAAACTGCGGATCTCGCGTACCGTGCGCTCGAAGAAGCAAAAAAAGAAGGAATATTTTCCCGTTAGTTTTTCTCCATAATCTTATGCAGACGCCCACACTCCTTGACGTAATCTTGAAAAATACCTATATAAAATCTGACTTATTTCGAAGAGTCGGCTTACTCAAAGAATCTCTTGAGCATACATTTTTTTCCGGACATCCGCACGACGCTTCCCAAGATCTATTCCGCGAGTTCTTGAGAGAAAAAGGCGTGGAGGGGAGCGAGGACGCGAACATGATTCTTGAATGGGGGGACATCGCGGGAGGGTTCACGGACGGTAATATTCATGAGCGTTTGGCGAATCTTGATGCGGAAATAAAAGAGATCCCCACGATTATTGTATATATTCCGATGCTTTTTGGAGCACAAGAGTACAAACGTTTGGGAGCATGGTTTCGGGAACAGGTATCTCCTCGCATGGTGCTCGATATAAAAATCGATCCGTCGGTCGCGGGGGGATGCGCGTTCGTGTGGAAGGGTATCTATCATGATTTTTCTTTCAAAAATTTCATGAGCAAACATGAAGCGGAGCTCAAAGAAGCGATACGAATATATGGCAGACCCTCTTAACAATTTTCACAAAGAAGTCGGCATCGTGACGAGCGCGAAGGAGTACCTCCTCTCGCTCCAAGGTCTTCCGTCTGCGCACATCAATGATCTTATTAAAAACGAATGGGGGAGTCGCGCCATCATTACCGCGCTCGATATCGACGAAGTGGAGGCGCTCCTTCTCGATAGCACGACCGTCAAGCCGGGGGACCGGTTCTTTCTGGAAGGGGATCCGCACATTTTCTCATTTGGCGAACACTTGTTCGGGCGTACGATCAATACGCTCGGAGAATATATTGACGGGAAACCGGCAGGGCATGAACCAAAAGATTATAATGCACGGCTCGAGCTCAATGTGGTGGCGAAAGGGGGGAGTTTTCGCGAGCCAATCAAGGATCAATTTGTCACGGGGATTACATTTGTGGATACGCTGTTCCCCATCGGGAAAGGGCAGAGACAGTTACTCTTTGGTCCTATTCGGAGCGGTAAGACGACGTTTTTGCAGGATGTCATCTCCAATCAAAATGCGCAAGGGTCCGTGTGCATTTATGCATCTATAGGAAAACCGGTCGATGATATCCGAAAGATGGCATCGGGAGTCTTTCGAGAAAAGGGAGGCAAAAATGCAATCATCCTTGCGGCACTTTCAAGCGATCCCTCGCCCCTTATCGCTATTGCGCCTTCGGTGGCGTTCTCTATTGCGGAATTTTTTGCGGTGCAGGGGCGGGATGTGCTTATTATTCTGGACGACCTCGGGACGCATGCAAAGTATCTTCGCGAAATAGCACTGCTCCAGGGGAGACTCCCGGGACGCGAATCATACCCCGGAGATATCTTTTACCAGCACGCGCACTTGATGGAACGCTCAGGGCATTTCAATGCAAAGGTTGGCGGCGGAACAATCACACTCTTGCCCGTTTTGGAAACAGACATTCAAAATAATACAGACCTCATTCCTACTAATTTGATGGCATGTACGGACGGACACTTTTCGCTTTCGTCGGAGCTCCGTGCGCAGGGGTACTACCCGACAATCTTGGACAATCGGTCGGTTACGCGCGTCGGACGCAATACGCAGAAGCTGGTGCAAAAACAGCTGGGTATGAAGATTATCGCGTGGCTCGCTGAGTACAAGGAGCAAGAAGAATACAGCAGGTTCGGCGCGCAAGTAAGTATCAAAACCCAAGAAACCCTTCGTCGCGGCGCGATGATCCGCGAGGTTTTGCATCAAGAGCCGTTTGAATTTGTACCGCTTCCGGTACAACTTTGTCTACTCGCGCTCGCGACGACTCCGTTTTTGACCGGACGCGGCATACCGTTTTTTCGGAAAAATAGAAAGGTTCTTATGGAAACCATCGCTTCCCATAAATCTTTTGAAGACGTGCGCGTGATGGCGGGGCAGGACGTGTCTCTTGAAAATTTTATTTGGTTAATCATGGAAAAGACCCTTATCCTTGAAAACGTATGTCAGCAATAGTCGAAAAACAAGCAGAGTTGGCGGATATGCAGACGGCGAAATCCATCGCGGGGACGCTTCGTGATATCAGTGCAATCAAAATGCGAATCATTCGCGAAAAGTTCACCCTAAACAGTATGTTTTATACGGAGATTAGCGATTTGTATAATCTGGTAAAACTGCATGAGGCGCACGCCCATGACAACGACAATGTCCCCCCTCCTCCACGAAAACAAAAGGTTCTTGCGGTCGCGATTACATCGAACAAACGTTTCTACGGACTCCTCAACAACAATGTGGTCGATGCGTTTCTTCTATATGCGAAACAAGATTCAAGTGTAGATATGCTGGTTGTCGGGACAACGGGAAAGCAGTATTTGTACGGTACGGAACATGAGAGAAAGTCTACGTATATGTCCTTTGCCGAGGACGACCCGACTCCCGCGGAAAACAAAGAATTTTTGAAACGGGTATCGGGATATGAGAAAGTCGTTGTCTTTTATCCGTCGTTTGTTACCGTGTTTAAGCAAGAACCTGTTATGATTGATATTACATACACCACGGAGCCAAAACAAATGTCAGAAGAGAAGATCCAGGATTATATTTTTGAACCTGAATTTTCGCAGATGCTCGCGTTCTTCGAGGAGCATATCAAAAGTCTTCTTTTTAACCGCACCATGCTTGAAACGGAACTTTCCCGAACCGCTGCGCGCTTGATGAAGATGACCGGCGCCGAGCAGAGCGCCACCGAGCACATTGGAGAAAAGAAGCGCGAGCTCCGCAAGGCAATCGAGTCGTTAAGCAACATTAGGCTCTTGGAATCATTTTCAGGATTATCAATATGGAGAACGAAATAAAACCACAATTCGTCGGGAAGGTGCAAAGTGTCAAAGGGCAGATTGTTGCAGTGGTGTGCGAAAGCGACTATCGCCCCGCACTTCGGGAGCTTCTCTACGCATCAAAAAACAAAGAGATACAGCTGGAAGTATACGGGTATGAGAGTAATAACATTCTTTTGTGTCTCCTCATGTCTTCGCTCCGCGAGATAGAGCGCAACATGGAGATTGTTTCCACGCGAACGCAGATCACCATCCCCGTAGGACAGAAAGTCTTGGGGCGTGTCGTCAACCTCTTCGGTGTTCCTGAGGACGATCTTGGACCTATTGAGTCCGAAGGAGTGCGATCTATTTATCCGAATGAGACGAAGAATTCGGCGTCCGATGTCATTACCCGCACCAGTGAAATCAGCGAGACGGGAATCAAGGCGATCGACTTCTTCACCCCGATACCTTTGGGGGGCAAGATTGGGATTGTGGGCGGTGCCGGCGTAGGGAAGACGGTGCTTATGACCGAGATACTTCACAATATCAGCAGTCGTTACAAGGGTGTTTCGGTATTTGCGGGTATCGGCGAGCGTATTCGTGAAGGGTACGAGCTACGCGAGGAGCTTAAAAAAGCGGAGCTCCTCGATCGCGTGGCAATCGTTCTCGGGCACATCAACGAGAACGCCGCCGCGCGTTTTCGTACGGCATGGGCGGCGGCGACTCTTGCTGAATATTATCGCGACGAGAAAGAATGGAATGTGCTCTTTTTTGTGGATAATGTCTTTCGTTTTCTGCAGGCGGGAAGTGAGCTCTCGACACTCTTGGGCGAGATTCCTTCGGAGTTCGGTTATCAACCGACACTGCAATCCGAGATTGCGCAATTTGAAAATCGCCTCTCCAGTACATCAAAAGCGTCAATTACCTCTGTGCAAACGGTGTATGTGCCTGCGGACGAACTCTCCAACCCGACGATTGCCGCGACACTCCCGCACCTTGACGCGGTTGCGATACTTTCGCGTAACATCGCGCAACAGGGGCGACATCCCTCGCTCGACCTTCCGCAGTCACGGTCGAACATGGTCAACCGAACGCTTGTGGGTGATGATCACTACGAAGCGGTCACGCGTGCGATTGAGGTTTTGAATCAATACGAACGCTTGGTGCGTATTGTGACCATTGTCGGTGAGGAGGAACTTTCCTCTGACAACCAGAAGGTTTATATTCGTGCGCAGAAAATTCTTAATTACATGACCCAGCCATTTTTTACTGCCGAGGGACAGACGGGAAAGCCGGGAGCGTATGTCCGGAGAGAAGACGCCGTTCGTGATGTGAAAGCGATTCTCGATGGAGAGATGGACGCAATTCCTGTTGAAAGATTTTTATATATCGGCGATATAAAAAGTGCAAAGATTATATAATGAACATGCGCTATGAATGAGCCACTCAGTGTGAAGATTACGAATACGGAAAGAATAATATGGGAAGGTACCGCAGAAGCGGTATCGTCCGAGAACAAAGACGGCCCGTTCGATATTCTTCCGGAGCATGCGAATTTCCTTACCTTAGTAAGCAACAAGCCAATCATGATTCACCATGCGAAGGGAAGTCAGGAATTTCTTTTTAAGCAGGCAATCGTGTACGTGTTCAGCGACAAAGTTTCGGTATATGTGGAGGAATGATTTGCGTGGAACCATAGTCTTCGCGTAGCGAAGAGTTAATACCATTCTAAATTCTCCAATTTAACCCTATCGTACCAAATTGGGGAATTTGGGGAGGTTGCAAATATAGATTGAGTATTTATACATTGAAATGTTTTTTAATACTATTGATACCCTCGACATCTTTTGCGGTGATAATGCGAATGTATTTTCGCACACCAAAGCACTCCCCGGCAAAATCGATTTCTTTTTCGCATGGGTAGGGGGTGATAAAGACTGACTTTTGATATTGGAGGCATCCGAGTTTTTGAATCGCATGTGAGATGGCGCGCCGAGCGAGCTTTTTGTCTTCTGGAATATCGAACATAACGATCCTCCACAAGCCATCCCATTTTTTCTGACGGCGAATGGTCATGTTTTTTATTTTGTAGCGCATGGCGCGTTCCTTGCCGGTAGGGGTTAAGACATAATACTCCTCGCCACGCATCGACCTTTTTCCTATGAGCCCACGTTTTTCGAGACGGGTGGCCGATCTCCTAATTCTCCATTGCTCGTGCGGCGTCTTCTTTCCGAAATATTTGAAAAGTTGTACGGCATTGGGGGCCATAATCGCAACCGCAAATACTCCCGCCACCAAAAGTGTTGAGAGGATAATCTCCGCAACCGCCTCTTTTGTTGTATCTTTTATCGCCATTCTAAATTCTCCAATTTAACCCTATCGTACCAAATTGGGGATTTTTTTGCAAAAAATTTGGAGGCATAGTCTCAAAATTTCTCTGTAACTTTTTAAATTTTGACGCCTTCACTGTCCTGTAGGACAGTGAAGGCGTCAAAAGCTGAGGTGCAAAGTTTATAAATTATCCGAAATGATTAGTTGGGGATGGTATAAGATATTTAATTTTTGTTCTTGCCAAAACAGAATCATTGTTGGCTTTTGTAAAAAGCGCTTGACGAAACATTTTTTGTTACTCTTTTTTCCTATTTTTTACCCTAAAATAGGGTAATTTTTTACAAATTTTCATTGTGCAAGCACGATGATTTCCCTTGCGCATTCTTATCCACATATTTCCTCGCTTTTAGGCTTATAAAGAAGTATTTTTTGTGATAAAATATGGGTAAATTCGAGAAGACAACTTTTCCTTGTTTTCTTGATTTGTGCTTTCCAATGCCCTACTTTCGGAATAAAAAAAATCAGTTATTCGGTCAGAAAAAATGGCGACAAAATGGTGTTGCCGAGGTTTCGCCGACCGTGGGTTCTCGCGACGAAAATCTCTCTGTCAAAAAAGAAAAAGCATCGTTTACTAAAAATGTAATAATCACGGGAATTGTTACGGTTGTTATTGGGGTTGTGGGTCTTGCGACGGTCGAAGTCAGCTCTCAGCTGATACAAAAACAAATTGCGATCTCAACGGGAGTGACAGGTCAAGAGTTTGCCGCTCTTCCTCAAGAGGAAGCACTGTCCGCTGACAGCGAGACGGAGGCTTTTGCAGAAACACAAGCGGCCTCTTTGGGATCTTTGGAAATACACACAGGCGAGGGAGATCTCTTCACCGTAGAGGTGAGTGACTCGCCTCCTCCTCAAGTAAAAGCTGCGCGTGTGTCGACGGGACTCTCGCAGTTCGCGAGTGTCTTCTCGAGTATTGTTGATTACATCAAAAGTCCGTGGGCGGGGACTGAAAAGAAAACAACTCCTGCTCCGCGCAAACCTCAAAGTGGAACCTCGAACACCGGAACGCAGTCTAATCAACCAACACAAAATACAACCACTGGTGGTTTTGGAACATCGGTAACCAGCAACACCGCGCAAGGAGGACAAGCGACTTCTTCCCCCGCAGGATCTTCGCAACGAGTGATTACTCCCGCAAGAAAAAGTACGACGACCGAGGATTACTTGAGCGTGAATACAAACCTCGAGCTCTCGAATAATCTCCAAGTTGTGGGAGATGCCACGATCAAAAATTCCGCGACAATCGGCGGAACAGGAATCGTGCAGGGGAACTTTACCGCGCGTGCGGGAGCAATCGTGAATGGTGCGTTCCGCGCCAACAGTGCGAGTACCTTCGCCGGCGTGAGTACATTTTCAAGATCAGTGCAAGCTTTGGGCGGAGTAAATACGACCGGCGCCGATATCGATGCCGGAACGGGGCGTGTTTTTGCTTCAAACCTTGTCAATTCTGTTAAGGCGGGAAGCAACATCACGATCTCCGGCGACCCGCGTAATCCCACCATCTCCGCAAAGGCGGCATCTGCTACAGCCCCAGTATTTTATGGCGGCGGGTCGGCAGGGGTTTCTTCTTTGCAAGGTTCGACGGGGGCGCTCACACTTACCGGAGGAGGGGGTATCAGCGTGAGCGGTTTGACTATCTCTCTCGGTACGGTTGGCGTCGCAAGCGGTGGCACCGGCCAAACCTCCTTCGGTCAAGGGTGGCTCCACTCGGACGGTACGACGATTACGTCGTCGACAAGCCCCACGGTGGCGTATGTTACGGCGACATCCACCACGGCGACCTCTACTTTTGCAAACGGCATCAACGTGTCAGCGGGATGTTTTTCCTTGAACGGTACTTGTCTCGCGAGTGGCAGTGGAACCCCGGGCGGTTCAAGTGGGCAAATCCAATACAACAACGGAGGATCCTTTGGCGGAGCAAGCGGGTTTGTGTGGGATAGTACCACCGCGCGACTTGGTCTCGGCACGTCCTCCCCGTGGGCAAAACTTTCCCTGCAGGGGACTTATGGATCGCAGGATCCACTTTTTGATATTGCAAGTTCCACTGCGACAAACGGCACGGCAACTTCCTCTGTCTTTCGCGTCAATGCAAACGGCAACGTCGGTATTGGGACCACCTCCCCATGGGCGCGACTTTCCGTCACCGGCAACTCCGACTTGGGGAATTATGCGCTCGCGGGGTATTTTGTCGCCACCACGACGGCAACCTCCACGTTCGGCGGTGCCATCACGGTTGGTGCAGGGCAAGGAACCTCCACCTTTGCGGGAGGACTCCAAGCGAATGTGCTTAGCGTCATTTCAACAACCGCTTCCTCCACCTTCGCGAACGGCATCCAAATCACCGGAGGATGTTACGCACGTCCCGACGGCACGTGTATGGGTGTAGGGAACGGCATCACTTCATTGAACGGCCTTATTGTCGATTCGCAAACATTCACAAACGACACGAACGTGACCATTACGTCGGGAGGGTCAGCGCACGCTCTCGGATGGACCGGCTCTCTCGCTGTCGCGAGAGGCGGCACCGGCCAAACCTCCTTCGGTCAAGGGTGGCTCCACTCGGATGGTACGACGATCACGTCGTCGACACGTTTGCGGGGGGTATACAGGCGAAACTTTTGAACATCACCTCCACCACTGCAACCTCGACCATTGCAGGCGGACTCGCGGTAACAGGGGGAGGCGTGAAGATTAATACACTCAACTGTACTGGCCTCCTCAATTCAGGAAAGCTCACGGTCGGCGCGGACGGCGTAATCGTCTGTTCCGATGACAACGGAGGAGCGGGTGGAGGCAGTCCGTCAAACGGCATCTCCGGTTCTGTTCAATTTGCTGACGGTACAGGACAATTCTTAAGTGACGCAAATAATTTCTTCTGGAACAACACCACCAAGAGTCTCGGCATCGGCACCACCTCCCCCTATGCGAAACTCTCCGTCGTGGGACAAGTCGTGGGCGCATACTTCACCGCAACCACCACAACCGCAAGCACCTTCCCCTACGCAAGTACCACCGCGCTTACGGTTGCGGGCACCGGCGGACTCCAGCTTGCTACGGGACTAAGCGGCCCCCTGCAAGCAAATGCCGGTCTTGTTTCCGCAACGACCAGTGTCGGTGTCATTTACGGTGGTACCGGACTCACCACCGCACCCAGTTACGGCAATCTCCTTGTCGGGAACGCAAGCAATGGCTACACGCTGACTGCTACCTCATCCTTGGGACTCCTCGGTTCCAACTTCACCGATTGGCAATTGACCACGAACATTTTTTCTCAATCAGCTCTGACTCCAACAACAACTCAAAACATTATTGACCACGAACATTTTTTCTCAATCAGCTCTGACTCCAACAACAACTCAAAACATTCTGGTGTCTGGTGTCGGTACGTCAACATTTGCGGGAGGACTTGAAGTCTGGCGGCAGATCGCTTCCCCGTATTTCCATGCGACGAGTACCACGGCGACCTCGACGTTTGGCGACATCAACATTGCCACCGCAAACACTCGCGACAACTGGGTCTATTGGGGCGGCACGAAGTTTATCTCCGCATCGTCGACAAAATACAATACTTTTGTCGGCTTCGACGCAGGATCTTCAATGAGAAGTGGGATTACTAACACTTTTGTAGGGTATCAAGCGGGGAAAGCGAACACTACTGGTTCTGATAACACCGCGAATGGCGTGAGCGCTCTCTACACCAACACCACTGGCTCCAGCAACACTGCGAATGGTAGTGGCGCTCTTCTCAATAATAGTACTGGCTCCAGCAACACCGCAAGTGGTTTCAATGCTCTCTGGAAAAACACTACTGGATCAAGCAACATCGCAAATGGATATTTTGCCCTCCTTAACAACACCACCGGCTCCAATAACACCGCCCTCGGCTATCAAGCTGGCTACAACGTTACTACTAGCCACTTCAATATTGCCCTTGGCTATCAGTCTGGCTACAACGTTAACACCGGCTATGACAACATCTTTATCGGACACGATGCGAACACTGGCGGCGGCGGCTCCATCACCACCGGCTACAACAACATCGGTCTCGGCTACAACATAAAATTCCCTGCAGTGTCTTCAAACAATATGTTGAATATTGGCAACTTCCTCTTCGCCAACCTTCCCGCTACGACGACGGTGACCACGATCGATAATACGCCGCTTACCGGCAAACTCGGTGTTGGTACTTCAACCCCCTACGCCAAGCTCACCGTTTGGGGAGCGGACACACTCCCAACTTCGAAAGCGTTTGAGATTGCAGATTCAGCTTCGACAACACTCTTTTCAGTATTGAACAACGGCAACGTCGGCATCGGGACCTCGACCACGGCGACCTCGACGTTTGGCGACATCAACATTGCCACTGCAAACACTCGCGACAACTGGGTCTATTGGGGCGGCACGAAGTTTATCTCTGCATCGTCGACAAAATACAATACTTTTGTCGGCTTGGGTGCGGGGACGTCGACGCAATCAGCAGGGAGCGACAACACCTTTCTTGGGTATTGGGCGGGGCAAGCAAACACTACGGGAGATTATAATACCGCCATCGGGTCATATGCCTTAAGAAACAACACCACTGGCGAGGGAAACTCTGCTTTTGGCGATTATTCACTCGCCTTTAACACCACAGGAATTTCCAATATGGGCTTTGGTAGTGGTGCTCTCTATCTCAATACTACGGGTAATTATAACGTTGCCGTTGGTAGGACTGCGCTCCGTGGCAATGATGCTGGCACTAATTCGGGCAATCGTAACATCGCCATAGGATTCCAATCTCTCTATATCAATGACACGGGCTCCAGTAATACCGCAATCGGTCACAAAGCCCTCTTTTCCAACACCACTGGCGCATCATCAACCGCTCTTGGTGCATGGGCGGGATATACGAACACCACTGGCACGCGCAACCTCTTCCTTGGCGACGAAGCGGATGCTTCCGTTGGCACACTTACTAATGCCACTGCCATCGGCTCCCATGCTATCGTCGGCGCGTCGAACTCCCTCGTCTTGGGGGGGACGGGAAGTTACGCGGTCAACGTCGGCATCGGGACCACGTCGCCATGGAGGACACTCTCTGTTGTGGGGACAGTGGCGTTTAATGGGTTGACACTCAACACAGGGGCGGCAGTCGCATCTGTATGTCTTACTTCTACTAATGACGTGACTCGAAATACGGACAACGAGAGTTGCATCACTTCATCGAAACGCTTTAAACACGACATAGAGGACATAGATACAGGTTATGCACTCAGTGAACTCTCCCTACTTCGCCCAATTACATTTGAATACAATGAGACTCTCGGTACTCGCTACGGTTTTATTGCCGAAGAGGTAGATAAAATTGATACACGGCTTGTTGGCTATGATGACCAAGGTCGTCCCAATAGCGTGCGTTATACCAGCATCATCCCGCTTCTCACGCAAGGAATACAAGAACTTAACCTTAATCTCCAGACGGTAGCCTCCACAACCATCGCCGGCACAGTCGAAAACTACCAAGCATTTGAAAACGACCTTGATACGGGAGACATTGCGGCGATAAGCAGGACGAATACTACCGCTACGACGAGCGCGGAAGCATTTGGCGTGAAAAAAGGCGGAAAGGGAAGCATTGCAATAGGTATCGTTTCGATGGGGAAGAAACTATCGTTTATGCAGGATGGGGGCGCGGTGCCGGTCGTGCTCTCGGGGCATGTGCCGGTGAAAGTTGCGCTTGAAGGTGGCGATATCAAAGAAGGCGACCGCATCGCGCTTTCGAGTGTCGCGGGCGTCGGCATGAAGGCAACCAGCACGGCGCAAACGACGGTCGGTATTGCGCTCGAAGACTTTGACGCTTCGTCGCCGAAAGATGCGAACGGTGTCGGGAAAGTTACGGTGTTCGTGAACCTCGCGTACACGAAACTCGACCCGGCTCTCTCGAGCGGTACGGTCAATCCGTCAGACAGCGCAAGCTCGGCATTCTGGAGCATTGACAATTCTTCAGGCAGGATCAAGTTTGCGAACGCGCTCGATATCAATGACTTTGATATGGTAAATGTGAAAGCGATTCGCGGTTCGGCAGACAAGTGGAGCATCGACGCATCAGGCAGAATGGTCGTCGAGGATCTCGAAGTCCGCGGTACGGCGAAGATCGGTTCGCCCGAGCGCCGCACAGGTATCACGCTCTACGACGAGCTCTCCGGCGCGCCGTACTGCCTCTCCATCTCGGGTGGTGTTACCAAGACGACGTCAGGGGAGTGTGCGTCCGCAGGTGCTTCGCAAGCGGCTTCTGCTTCCGGAACATCCGGAACAAGTGGCGGATCGGGAAGTACACCATCCGTAGTAGATACGACAACCACAACGACGACACCGGAAACGACAAGTACGACAACCCCGACGACGACAGGGGATACTGCAGGGACGACAAGCGACACGAGTGCTGGCGGGGTGACAACATCAACCGATACACTACTGCCCGCTATCACGACTGACACCACAACTCTGTCTGGTAACTTACCACTTGGAGGCTCCGCCTCCAAGTGGTAATATAAGTAATATAAAATGATATGTCGATACGAAAAACACCGTTTGTAAATGGAGAATTCTATCATATCTACAACAGGGGAGTCGATAAGAGAGAAATTTTCATGGATGATTTTGATATACAAAGATTTTTCCAGAGCATGACTGAATTTAATGTTCTTGAACCGATAGGCAGTATCTATGAAAACTCTTTTGTTGACAAGCAACTTGGAGGCGGAGCCTCCAAGTTGGAAAGACTGGTTAACTTTGTTGCGTATTGTCTGAATCCAAATCATTATCACTTTCTTCTTGAGCAGGTTGCAGATAAAGGGATTGAAAAATTTATGCACAGGATGGGAACAGGGTACACGAGATATTTCAACGATAAACACAAGCGGTCAGGTACGTTGCTTCAGGGAAGATTCAAAGCGGTACACGTAGATTCCAACGAATACCTCCTGCATTCGAGTGCTTACGTGAATTTAAACGATCGTGTTCACCAACTTGGAGGCTCCGCCTCCAAGTTGGTGAAAAGTCGATCAAGTTGGGGTGAGTATGTCGGGGAGGGGAAAGGCGGCGTAGAAAGTGATTTTTGCAGTAAAGATATTATCCTTGATCAATTCAAGAATAGAAAAGAATATCAAAATTTTGCAGAGGGCGCCTTGATGAGTATTTTAGAGAGAAAAGCAGACATGAAAGAAATGGAGAAGTTTTTACTGGAGTGACTCCTTTGCTTGGATGCTCCTACTTGGAGGCTCAGCCTCCAAGTAGGTCTCCAGTAAAGACCTTCAATTCCCGTTTCTATGCCGACCATGGGTACCCGCGGAGCGCATTGCCTCACCTAAGAATCTAACTGAGAGCTCCCCGGGCGCGATTAACTTGTAATGGAGAAATTGTATCATAGATGCCATCTTCCGCGCTTCTGTA
>LCOP01000013.1 GCA_000996605.1 Parcubacteria group bacterium GW2011_GWA1_47_8 | reverse complement strand
CTTTCGACAAAAAGGACATGCACACTGCGGTCGGGTGGGTGAACGCTATCTTGCCAAAGGACAAACCGCGGCATCTCCTCGGTATCGGCGAGCCGCTCGATCTCTTTAGTGCGGTTGAGAACGGATGCGACCTCTTTGACTGCGTGGCGCCGACGCGCATGGGGCGCAACGGGTCGCTCTATACCACGGACGGCCGTATCAATATTTTCAACACACGCTTTATGAATGACTTTGCTCCTATTGATGCTGGATGCGACTGCTACACATGCAAGAGCTTCACCCGCGCTTACATCGCGCACCTTTTTCGTTCTCAAGAAATGCTTGCCGCAACGCTTGCTTCAATCCACAATCTTCGCTTTATTATCTCACTCGTCGAAAAGATGCGCGCGGCAATCCTTGATGATTCTTTTGAATCACTTAAAACCTCGTTTACCGCGCGGTATTACAAAAGAATATGACCGTTACAGAAAAAATAATGAGCGCTCTCAAAACACAGGGGGTCGCGATAACCAAACTTTCGATAGACAGCCGCACCGTAGAACAAGGCGATGTATTTCTAGCGTATCCGGGTGAAAAGGCTGACGGACGAGAATGTATTAATCAGGCGATTGCGCGCGGTGCGGTGGCGATTCTCTATGAAGAAAAAGATTTTATATGGAATGATGCGTGGCATGTTCCTCATGTCGCAGTTGCAGACCTGAAACACCGCGCAGGAGAGATTGCGAGTATCGTATACAGCAACCCCGCGCATGCCATGCGCATGATTGGCATTACGGGTACGAATGGCAAGACTTCGTGCAGTCATTGGATTGCAGAATGTTTAACAAAAAAAGGAGAGAAAACCGCTACTATCGGCACGCTCGGCAACGGCTTTTTGGGAAATCTCGAATCCTCGCAGAATACCACACCGGATGCGGTGCGGCTCCAAGAAGATCTTGTCCAATATCGAGCACTTGGCGCAGAGGCGGTGGCAATGGAAGTATCCTCTATCGGTATTGAGGAGGGTCGTGTAAATGGTATTCGTTTTGATACGGCACTTTTCACGAACCTCACGCGTGACCACCTCGACTATCACGGCAGTATGGAGGCGTATGGCGTTGTAAAAGCAAAACTTTTCCATTGGCCCAATCTCAAACACGCGGTGATAAATTTCGACGATGCGTTCGGGGCGGAGCTTGCGCGGAAAACAAGTGCAATAGATATAATCGGATACGGATTTACCACCCCCGACATTGTGTCCGAAAAATTAAAATTTCTGCACGGCGCGAATTTGCGTCTCTCCGCAGAAGGACTTTCGTTCGATATTGATTCTCCGTGGGGAAATGCGCGGGTGGAGAGCGGACTTCTTGGCGCATTCAATGCGAGCAACTTATTAGCGGTGTTGGGGGTATTGGTGGCGGGTGGCGTGTCCTTGGGCGAGACGGCGAAACTTGTATCGACACTTCACGCGGTGAATGGCCGGATGGAGCGTCTGGGGGGAAAAGGAAAACCAACGGTTGTCGTCGATTATGCCCACACTCCGGATGCACTTGAGAAAACACTCCGTGCACTCCATGAGATTCTTGCGCCAGAAGGGAAGCTTGCTTGCGTCTTTGGATGTGGTGGCGATCGCGATCGCGGCAAGCGACCGCTCATGGGAGAAATCTCAACACGACTGGCAAACCACACGATCATCACGAGCGACAATCCGCGAAGCGAGGATCCGCACGTAATCATTGCCGACATTGTCGCGGGAGCGGCGGGGAAACCCCTTAAAATTGTGGAGGACCGCACGGCGGCAATCACCAGCGCAATTGAGCATGCAAACAAAGACGACATCATCCTCATCGCCGGCAAAGGGCACGAGGAGTATCAAGAGATCAACGGTGTAAAAATGCCGTTCAGTGATATTAAGATCGCCAGTGCCACACTTGAGAATTATAAAAAAATATAGACCCCTGCTGACCTACTGACCTTCACCTAACTCCTTTGCATGTGATATAATGGAGTAATGAAAACATCACACCACCCGCCATCCCGCGCGCTTTCTCAAGATGCCCTTGAGAAGCGGGACGCGCTCTCCTCGAAGAGGTGAAGAAAAAGTTCCCACAGTATGCTATCTACCTAAAAAGCTGGACAACAAAATGGCATCTCCTCTCTGTATTTTTTGAGTATCCTGCGGAGATACGAAAAATCATATACACGACTAATACTATTGAGGGACTTAACCGTCAGTATCGCAAAGTAACAAAAACAACGAGCATATTCCCGCATGATCAATCGCTCTTGAAATTACTCTACCTTGCCACAAATGATATCTCAAAAAAGTGGGTAATGCCCATTCATAACTGGGGGCCGATTGTCGCACAGCTCGCAATTCTGTTTCCCGAAAAATCAGACGCGCTTATTAACTCTTAAACTCATTTACACAAAAGTACTTGCATTCCCGAATAAAAGATTACTTTTACTCTTCCGAACGAGTGCAGAATATATGGTACTCTATATATTAGCTCCTCGGTACTACAAGAGTACTTCTTGTCGCTAATATATAGTATAAGTTGATACTTCGTGCGAAGTTTTACATTGACAGATTTTTTCGAGAGAGGTACGCTAGTGGTGGGTGTTTGTTAGCATTGTTTTGGCAGAGGAGGTTCTTTATGAAAATACTCGGTAAGGTTGCGCAGACTATCCTCACGATTCTCTGCGCGGGGGCGTTTGGGGTAGCTGCCATTTATGCTTCGTACGCGCATGTATGCGGAGAAAATTCCGCATGGCTACCATGGGAAGACCGCGTGAGTGTGGGGACGGGAGCGGATTGTTTGAGGTGACACCGCAAGTGTCGCCCCCTTTTCTTTTACCGATTTTTTCTTCCCCTTTCTGCCTGTTTCTGCTAGAATGCGGGCACGGGCAACTCTCTGTACTATGGAAGAAAACAGCATCCACATCTCGCTTGCCGCAGAAAAGATTGGCACCTTTCTCGGCATTCCGATCACGAACACTTTGGTGATGAGTTTTGTAGTGCTTGCAATTTTAGGAATTCTTGCGTTTTTTGTACGCAAGGATGTTGCTCTCATTCCAGGGCGACTCCAGACTCTCATCGAAACGCTCTTTGTCGGTATTCTCGATTATATGACCGAAACTCTCGAGGACGCAAAACTCGCACGTAAACTTTTTCCACTCATTCTCACTATCTTTCTTTTTATTTTTACCGCAAATCTCATCGAATTTACTCCCGGAATAGGGAGTATAGGGTGGTTTCATTCAGGCGGTGAGTTCACACCGCTCCTTCGTTCGATGAATACGGATTTGAACACAACGCTCGCACTCACGATCATCGCGTTCGTTGCGATCGAGGTGGCCGGGGTGGCGACGCTAGGCTTCTTGAGATATGGCAAGAAATTTGTTAATCTTAGTTCGGTCTTGGGGTTTATGGTGGGAATCATTGAGCTCTTTTCCGAGGTGGCGCGACTAGTCTCGTACTCGTTTCGTCTCTTCGGGAACATATTTGCGGGCGAAGTGATGATTCTCGTGATTCAGCATTTCGTCCCAATAGTGCTCCCCGTGCCCATCATGGCCTTCGAGGTCTTCGTCGGGTTTATGCAGGCGGCGATTTTTGCGATCCTCACATTATTTTTTGTGAAGATCGCGATCACGGAGCAGGCGCATTGGATTTAGGGGTTTAATAATTAATAAAAAAATAATATGGATATTGAAGTAGCAAAAACATTGGGTATGGCATTTGCCGTCGCTATCGGCGTTTTCGGTCCCGGTATCGGTATTGGAATGATCGTATCAAAAGCGCTCGAAGCAATCGGAAGAAATCCTGACGCATACGGCAAATTACAGGCAACGATGTTCATCGGTATCGCGTTCACCGAAGCGCTCGCTATCTTTGCGCTTGTGGTCGCGTTCATTGTAAAGTTCGCATAATTAAACATCACGGCATATTCTCATGGAACAAATCGTTTCAGTATTCGGAATCAATTGGAAGCTCCTCCTTATTCAGGGGGTGAATTTCGGTCTGCTTCTTGCGATATTGTACCGGTTTTTATACAAGCCGGTGCTTGCGATGGTGGATGAGCGCCGCGCAAAGATAGAGAATGCGATAAAAGATGCTGAGAATGCGGAGGCGGAGCTCGGACAAGCAGAGATTGAAAAGGCGCGCATCTTGCGTGAGGCGGTGCAAAAAGGCGACACGATCATTGATACGGCAAAAAAGCATGCTGAGGGAGAAGAACACACGATGATGAAAGATGCACACCGAAAAGTGGTACGCCTTTTGAGTGAGGCGGAACGGCGTGTGGCGCGAGAGCGCGAGGAGATGATGGAAAAAGCCGAGCGCGAGGTCGCGCGCATGGCTGTGCTTGCCGCAGAAAAGGTTTTGCGTAAGGTATAACGGGATGAAAGCATCATGGTACGCAGAGGCGCTTTACGAAGCACTTGAAGGGAAAAATGAGAGCGATAGTAGTCGAGTTCTCGTGCGTTTTCGAGAGGTTGTTGTAGCGCGCGGGCATAGCGCGTTCCTCCGCTTTATTCCGCAGGAGCTTGAAAGGATCGTCGCGCGCAAAAAAGCACACAGCGAAATAATTTTCGTGATTGCCGACGCAAAGAGCCTCGCAAAATGGGCACACGCATACGATCACTACGAAAAGGAGGGTGTACTACAAAAAGGTGCAATACGGCGAGACATTGTAGATGAATCAATTGTGGGAGGATTTCAGATTCGTACAAAAGACACTCTCATCGACGGCAGTTACAAAAAACCACTCGCAGAACTTTATCGCAGAATTACTAATTAAAACCATTATGAACACCATACTCATCGAAAGAATTAGGAAAGAAATTGAAGCACTTGAGCCGCAGACGACTGTCGAGCGCGTGGGTACGGTGGTCAAAGCAGGCGACGGCATCGCCGAGATCGAGGGTCTTCGCGAGGCGATGATGGCAGAGATGGTGGTTTTTGAAGCAGCGGGCAACAAGGCGCTCAAAGACACGCTTGATGAAGAGCCAATCGTCGGTTTCGTACTCAATCTTGAGGAGGATTTTGTGAAAGCGGTGATCCTCTCCGGCACTTCGCGCATTCGCGAGGGGATGGTTGTGAAGGGTACCGGCAAAACACTTTCTATCCCTGTGTCGAGCGGTATGGTCGGACGCGTGGTGAATGCGCTTGGCGAACCGATTGACGGTAAGGGTGCGATCAAAGAGGAATCGCGTATGCAGATTGAGCGCGTGGCGTTTGGCGTGATCGATCGTGCGCCCGTGAATACACCCGTGCATACTGGACTCAAGGCCATCGACGCAATGATCCCCATCGGCCGCGGCCAGCGCGAGCTCATCATCGGCGACCGCGGTACCGGCAAGACCGCGATTGCGCTCGATACTATCTTGAACCAGATCACCGAAGATCTCGCCACGCGCCCAATCTGTATTTATGTTGCGATCGGACAAAAGGAGTCCAAGGTAGCACGCATCGTAGGCGACCTCGAGGCGCGTGGAGCGATGGCGTACACGATTGTGGTTGTTGCGGGCGCTTCCGAGCCTGCGGCGATGCAGTATTTGGCACCCTTCACCGGCGCGACGATTGGAGAATTTTTTATGCTCCAAGGCAAAGACGCACTCGCAGTGTACGACGACCTCTCCAAACATGCGGTCGCATACCGCCAGATGTCGCTCCTCCTCCGTCGTCCGCCGGGACGCGAGGCATACCCAGGGGATATTTTTTATCTCCATTCGCGCCTCCTCGAACGCGCGGCGAAACTTTCGGCGAAACTCGGTGGCGGATCGCTCACTGCGCTTCCGATTATTGAAACTCAGCAGGGTGACGTGTCTGCGTACATTCCGACGAATGTTATCTCCATCACGGACGGGCAAATATATCTCGACACGGATCTCTTTAACAAAGGCATGCGTCCGGCGATTAACGTGGGACTTTCCGTGTCGCGTGTCGGCTCCAATGCGCAGACCAAAGCGATGAAGAAAATTTCCGGCAAGATCAGGCTTGAGCTTGCACAATTTCGAGAGCTTGAAGCATTCATGCAGTTCTCGAGCGACTTGGATAAAGAAACCAAGGCGCGTATCGAGACAGGTCGCCGCTTGTCGGAGCTTTTGAAACAGCCAAACGGCGCACCACAGCCGTTTGAAGAGGAGACCCTCGCTATCTACGCGGGTGTCTCGGGGATGCTTGCGCGGGTCAAGGTCGAGGACATACGTCTTTTTGAGGCGAAACTTATGGAATATGTTGCCCGCCACGCGCCGGGGATACTCGAGGCGATACGAAACGAGCGTGCAATTTCCGACGCAACCGAGGCACGCATGAAAGAAGCGTTTGCAAACTTCACCGTGGCGCATCCCGAGCTCTTTATTGCGCATCAATAATTCGCATCTTACTATTGGTTAATGACTGTTAATTATTAACTACACCCATGTCCTCCCTTCGCGCAATCAAAACCAAAATTCGTTCTGTCGGAAAGACGCACCAGGTCACCAAGGCGATGGAGGCTGTTTCCGGCGTGAAGATGCGCAAGGCACAGCTCGCCGCACTCGCCGCGCGCCCATACGCTATGGCGGCGCTCCGTATTTTGGAGCGAGTGAGCTTCTCGGTTGACACGGCGCGGCACCCCCTCGTCGCAAAACGTGAAGTGCGGCGTGTGCTTCTCGTTATTATCACAAGCGATCGCGGACTTGCGGGGGGACTTAATAGCTCGGTGCTCAAACATGCGGTAGGGAAACTTTTAGAGCGGGGGATAACGCGCGAGCAAATGGGCGTTCTTGCCATCGGGCGCAAAGGCGAAGAATATTTTGCACGGCGCGGGTATCTCTTGGAAAAGCACATCCCCTCGTTTAAAGACGAAAGCACCATGGCAAGCTTTGGCGATATCGTGTCGCTCGTTACCAACCTCTTTACGCGCGAATCATACGACGAATGCGCGCTCGCGTATACCAATTTTCATTCAACGTTTGAACAGAAAGCGGTCATGCGGACACTCCTCCCGCTTTCGGTTGAGGGACTTCAGGAGATGATTACCGGCATTACCCCCAAGCGGGGGAAATTCGCCGATACTAAAGGGGGGAGCGTACGCGAAGAGAAAACTCCTTCGCGCGCGTATACTTCTGCCGATACGATTATGGAGCCGTCGCCCGAGGAAGTGTTCGAGACACTCCTCCCACGCTTGCTTTCTATAGAGCTTCATCACGCATTTTTGGAAGCAAAGGCATCAGAACATTCGGCACGCATGGTTGCGATGCGGAACGCCTCCGACAAGGCGCGCGATGTGGTATTCTTTTTGACGCGAGATTACAACAAAGCCCGCCAAGCCGCCATCACCCGCGAAATGAGCGAAATTATCGGGGGGATCGAGGCGATGAAATAGTGGCTACCGATGCTAATTGGTTTTGACTCTTTTACAGCTTAACAGAGCCGTCTTTGTTAGTTATCCATCACACTACACCACACTAATTGTCGTAAAACCCAAATTGATTGCTTTTATGTGAAAAGGTATACTGACTAACCTGAGGAAAGGGTACCTGACCCCCATGCCCCCCCCATGCCCCGGACGGATCTGCGGAAATTATTTTCGGAAAATCCCTCAGTGATTTAAGGGTTTTTTGAGTATTGACAAAAACACTCACAGTGGTACAGTTTAATTCGTGAACAGTCCCTACCCAGAGTCCCCAATCCGAACACTAATTAACCGTTAATGCTCTTCTCATCATACCACGCATCTGCGTGTTTTTTTGTTTTTTCAATTCTGCCTCGAATGCTTCCTGCGGTGTTTGGTAATTCAAGCATGTCATAAACCGTGTGCGAAGTTTTGTCTCGACCATTTTAAAATACTCTAATGAAAAAGAACTGAGGTCAGACTTCTTTTTAACATATCGCCTGATTGCCTTGTTTCTGTTTTCCACGGTACCATTTTCATGAGGAGACTGCGGATGACAAAAGTACACAGTCGCATTGATGAGGAGAGACAGCGCTTCGTGCTTCTGGAACGATATATCATTATCGAGCGTCAGACTTTTAAGAGAAACGCCGACGAGTAGTTCATGTACCAATCGATTCACATTCGTATTCGTTCTGTCCTCGAGATACACCAGAAATGGGTACCTTGTTTTTCTTTCCACCAATACCAAGAGTGACCCTTTGCCGCCTTTCCCCGACTCAACGAAGTCCCCTTCGAAATGCCCGAACTCCATTCGTTCCAAGACCTTTTGAGGCCTTCTGTCGATGAATGTCCGTCCATCAATTCCTACAGAAGTCCCGCGTTTCTTTCCCGGTTTCTTCTTAACCGCTTTAGAATGTAGGTACTTTTCAATCTGTCTGCCGTGCGGACTTGCGACGAACTTGTAGATGGCTTTTTGACTTGCGTACTGCAAATGTTTTTCAACATGCTTGATCCTTCCCGATATCCCCTCGGGAGATTGCTCGTCCTTCATTTGCGTGATGACATACTTTTTGAGATCAGCATCCATGGCGACCTTAAGGCAGTCCCTCTTTGCTTCATGTCTCCTTGTGTATGCTTTGCGTTCCGCTTTTTTCGCATCGTAGATGTCCTGCACACTGTTTCCTCTAATCTCATCCGATACACTGCTGACACTTCGACCAAGCCTGTTTGCAATCCACCGCAGGCTCTTTTCCTCGCGTAGCCATCTCTCTGTTTTCTGTCGCTCGCCGAAATCAAAATGTTTAAATTTGCTCATACTTTAATTATATGAGTGTTCGGATTCAAAGGTAAACCCAGGGTCCGGAGAGGGCTGTTAGCACAGGGTAGTTCTTTAAATTAACTCAAAATGGAAAGGAAATAATGAAATGATGAGACTCGCAAGAATGGAAGTAGAGAAGAAGGGGGTGCAAGTCCCTGTTTCCTCGATGAGGGAGATATCCGAAAAGACGATGCGTGCAATTCGTCTTTTCGAAAGGGATATGAAGTATCTATCTCAATTTGAAAAAGAGGATTCTCTGTGGAGAGAATTAGCGACAATATTACCTGTTGCGACTAAACATACTGAGGCTCTGCGTTATACACGTGGAGCCTCTTTCATTTTTAAGTTACTTGGACGTCGGGTTTCCAAGTTACTTGGAAACCCGAAACATCTTGCCAACGGGAGGCAAAGTTGATACGCTAAGCTCTATTGATGTGCTTGTAGGCGAGAAATAACGGGATGTGGTGTAACGGTAACATTCACGATTCGGGTTCGTGAGACTCCGGGTTCAAATCCCGGCATCCCGAAAGGAGCGAAGCGAATTGAGGGAAGCAGCAAGACGCCACCACAAGAGTACTTCCCAGTTTCTAATCGGGAATACCCTCAAGAAACTTCAGGTCGCTGTGCGTCTTGTGTCGGGATTTGAAAGCCGCAGTATGTCGCCAGCAGGCGACAACGAGGCGGGGTCGAGAGTACTTGGTGCGCGCAGAACGTACCCATTCGAGCACACCTAGTAATTCGTGACTGAATCTCGGCATCCGATAACTCACGAAGTGAATTATCGGGATGAGCGAGCTTTACTCGCGCCCGGGATTCGAAAGGCGGAGTCACCCCGTTGATTCTGTCGAAACCTGATTTCAACAAAAACAAAACCTATCGCAAGTCATGACTTGCGATAGGTTGAGCAGATGCTTCACTAGACCCGTCGCTTTTTAATCCGCCACAAGCAGTTTTCTCCTAAATTCTTCTGTCTACGCCATCATTTCAATATGTAAATTCCAGAGTCCGCATGATATTCTCATTACTTGGTCATCAAGACCTGCAATTTTGTTTCTCCAGATATCAGCGTATGCTTTAAAGCGTTTAATCCCCGCAATGGCATTCTCAACAATCACTCGAAATGATGAGATGACACGGTTTTCTTCCTTCTCCGCACAAGTCAAAAGTTTCCCCCGTGTTGCCTTCTTTGGAATGAGCGTATTGGCATGTTGCTTTAGTATCCCCTGAAATCCCGTATCGACCCATACGGATACTTCTTTTGGTATATGTTCGAACAAGCAGTCTTTGTCCGCCAATCTTTTGTCGTGCCGTCTGCCTGACTTTGTAACGGTAACAACAAGGATCCTTTTCTTCTCGTTCACCGCAATAATCGACTTTTTCATATGGCGCTTCTTTTTGCCAGAGTAAAGCTTGTTTTGTTTCCTCTTGCTTACTGGTCTCTGTATTGGTCTCTCTACGCCATCAACAAACAAATCCTTCGCCTCAGGGAACTTCTCGAGAAATTCCTCCATTGAGGATATCTTCTTTTCTGGCATGACGATTCTTCTCCCGAGGGCTTTCTCTAAGCTACCAAGGAGTTTGATGGTATTACGATGTGCTCGTGAGCGATGGAGCGAGAATACGAAACCGAGAAAATCAAATGTTGGATATGTTTTGACATACACCAGTATGAAAAAGAGTTTGTCTTCTATGGTAACGAGCTTTCCTTTTGCTCCACCACCAAAATGTCTTTGTTTTGCCTTACTTCGCAACCTGCTGTCTTCAATTACTGCCTGCTCAAAAGTGGGGAGCAGGGATTGAAATTCTTTTGATGATACCCCGGTGAGGGCTTTGATGAGTCGCTGGTCTTTAAATGCTTTGGTTGTATTCATATACAACCTATTATCTCAAAAATTACTAAAAAACGACAGGTCTACTATCCCCAGATTTTAGCCATAGACTAAAATCTGGAGGATAGTTTGAGACTTGTTTTGTGTGCCCAACCTATTTTGAGTCATGACTGCAAATAGGTTGCGTAGGAAAAGAGTAGGACTGCTTGTTCCCCATTATTGAAAATACACAATTGCCACTTTTGTGGTATATAACGTATACTTGAAGTATTACCAGAGTAGGGTTTATAATTTTTGATTATGAGAAAAATAATCGGAGGGATTTTGGTACTCGTAGGAGCATTGATGTTTCTACAAAACATAGGTTGGATTGCAGAGATATCGTGGGGACTTATATGGTCGCTTATCCTGATTTTGATCGGGGTGAAGTTCCTCGTTGGATACCACGGACACTATATGGGTATGTGCGGTGGCGGAAAATGCAGGGACATTTTGTGTGACGAAGGTAAGGAGTAGAGTAAAAAACAAAAAGAACCGCCCTTGAGAATTTAAAAAGGGCGGTTCTTTTTGTTGTCTTGTAACATCGTTTTTTTGCCGTTGAAATTCCCCTTACATGTATTCTACGCTATAGTGTAAAATACATGTAAGGGGAATTGTATTTTTCAAATTTCCAAAATTACAATTCACCAGATTATTTACCAGATTGCCTTTTCCCCAATATCATGGAGCGCGTATTTTATGAAATCTGTGAGCAGATGCGTTTCGCCCGCCTGCCATCGCCCAAATGTTTCCTTATTGAGCGATGAAGCAATGGCGGACAGGCCTTTTTCAACCCCTCGCATTTCGACGGTTACCGTACTTGTCTCAACTTCTTTTTCCCCGAGCACGAGAATGAACGGGACTTTTTCCGTTTTCGCAACACGGATACGTTTGCCGAGGGATTCATTTGAGTCGTCCGTTTCAACACGAATGCCCGCATCTGAAATTTCTTTGTGAACTTTCCCAGCATATTCCGCGAACTTCTCACTAATAGGAAGAATTTTTACCTGTACGGGTGAGAGCCAAAGGGGAAAAGCGCCGGCAAAGTGTTCAATCATTACACCCATGAAGCGTTCGGTCGAGCCAAGTACAGCGCGGTGAATAACCACGGGGCGGACTTTTTCGCTTCCCTCGTTTACATAGTTAAGGTCAAAACGTTCAGGGAGGTTGAAGTCGAGTTGAATCGTTGAGAGTTGCCACTCGCGCCCGATAGCATCTTTGAACATAAAGTCGAGCTTGGGACCATAGAATGCCGCTTCGTCCTCTGCCTCTTCGTATTTCCATCCGGTTTTTTTCACAATGGTACGAAGCGCATTTTCTGCAGTGCTCCATACCTTGTCGCTCCCGATATACTTTTCTTTGTTTTTTGAATCGCGGAGTGATATACGCACATAAAAATCATTGAGTCCGAACGCCGCGTAGACTTCTTTGATCATGCCGAGCATGAGGTCGATTTCTGTCTCTATCTGGTCGGGGCGCGCGAACACATGGCAGTCGTCTTGGGTGAGGGCACGCACGCGGGTGAGTCCGGAGAGTTCCCCTGATTTTTCGTAGCGGTAGTTCGTGGTGGTCGCAGTGTAGCGTAAGGGGAGTTCGCGGTATGAGTGAGGGAGTGTTTTGTAGAGCATCATGAAGTGCGGGCAATTCATGGGCTTCACATAGTAATCGTGATTGTCGATCTTCATCGGTGTGTACATAGCGTCATATTTGTCGAGGTGTCCCGAGATCTCGTAGAGCGTGCCTTTGGTGATGTGAGGAATCCAGATGTCTTGGTATCCGCGCTTCTTTTGAAGGTCGCTTATAAAATCCTCGATCGTTTTGCGAAGAAGTGCACCTTTTGGATAAAAGAGGGGAAGCCCTGCACCGATCTCGTCGATGATGGTAAAAAGACCAAGCTCTTTGCCGAGCTTGCGATGGTCTCGTTTTTTCGCTTCTTCTTGTTGTTTTATGTATGCGTCGAGTTCCGCGCCACTTTCAAATGCGAGACCGTAGATACGGGTGAGCATCGGATTCTTTTCGTCACCGCGCCAGTACGCGCCCGCAGTGTGGGTGATCTTGAATGCGTCAGGGTCAATCTCTTTAGTCGTTCCGACATGTCCTCCTTTGCAGAGATCGGTGAAGTTGCCCGCCTGCGTCGTACCCGCCACGGCGGGCAGACCGGTGGTGTAGAGCGTTAAATCTTTCCCCTCGTCCACAAATTCATTGATGAGTTCGGTTTTATACGGTTGGTCTGCAAAAAGTTTTTTCGCTTCGTCGAGAGTCACCGCGCGCCCTTCGAATGCAAGCCCGCGTCCAACCATTTTCTTTATCGCTTTTTGGAAATCCTTGATGTCCTCGGGAGAGGGAGTATAGCCATTTGAAAATTCAAAATCATAATAAAAGCCGTTGTCGATTACCGGACCAATACCAAGCTTTGCGTTCGGGTCTTTTTCAAGCACTGCCATCGCAAGCAGGTGTGCCAATGAGTGGCGGATATTGCTTGCCACGTTAGATTTTTTTGATTCGGTATCCATAGTTGTTTGTTTTAATTTTGATAAATTGTATTGTTCCCACCATCTGTGGATGTAAAAAATCTAATGGGGGGGGAGTTGGTTGGTTTCTATCATAACCCTTAGAACCCATCCACTATCTTCCCCCTTCCCTTACGAACCATAATTCATTATGGTTCGTACTCCGACTTGTTTTTCGCCTAAAAATAATGGTTTCAGAGGCGGGTACCGCGAGATAGTGGATGGGTTCTTACAGTGTAGCACTTTTAGGGCTTTTTTTACAGCTAGGATTTTTTGTGGATAAATCATCGTAAATTTTACCTTTTTTGCTTTTTCCGCTATGATGGGCGAGTTGCGGGATATAGTATAGTGGTAGTATGCAAGCACTTGCCTGCCAACAAATTGAATCGGGGTGTAGTATAGTGGTAGTACGCAAGCATGGGGTGTTTGTAGCCCGAGTTCGATTCTCGGCACCCCGACCAATCAAGACATTTCAAATTTTCAGGGGAAAGAGTTTGCTCGCTCGCCCCGCCTTCGGCGGGTCTCGCTTCGCAAAAAGCCCTGTATTTCGAAATTAAATCGTAAGGTCGGACAAATTCAAATTCAGTTTTCCGGGAAAGCAAATGGCGGTTCGTTCCAATTTTTTCCGCTAATAATTTTATTTCGACTGGGGGGTAAAGGTGTAAAGAGGGTCAGGTACCCTTTTTATCTACTCCTGATATACTAGATGAATGCCACGTATTACTCATACTGACATCGGTAATCACTGCTACCACGTTATAAACCGTGCCAACGCCCGACTGCCGATTTTCTTTAAGGAAAATGATTATACTTTGTTCGAGAATGTATTAGAAGAAGCTCAAGAAAAGTTTTCCATGATTATATCGAAGAGAAGGGTTTGTATCCCGATCTTCGCATTATAGAAGGCGCGGCAGAACCGGAGGTGATGATTGATGGGAAAAGGGTGCTCATGTTTTCATCCAATAATTATTTGGGACTAGCGACGCATCCGAAAATGATTGAAGCTGGGCTATCGGCGGTGAAGAAATAAAGACCGAGAAAAGGTACCTGACACCTTTCTCACCGTGCTCCCGGGGTGGGTGTGGGTCTCCGATGTCACCTATGTGTGGGCAGGCAAAGGATGGGCATACTTGGCTCTGGTGATGGATCAAGCAAGTAA
>LCOP01000012.1 GCA_000996605.1 Parcubacteria group bacterium GW2011_GWA1_47_8 | reverse complement strand
CCTTTTTGTGTCATGGGCTCAGTATACCTGAAAACCGAGGGTTTTCAGACTTTCCTACAATGTCCCTGCGGCAGAGACCGCAGGGAAACGAGTTTTACCAGTAATGTATTCTGGCGCGGGTTTTGGCTTCGCCAAAACCCGCACACCCTGTCAATTGTCCGTGAAGCGGTGTCAGATATCCAGCTTTTGGATTCTCCTCGCGTGCTTCTCCTCGTCACTAAACGCCGTGTCGAGCCACACGCGCACGATTTTCTTTGCTTCTTCTTCTTCAATGAAGCGCGCGCCGAGAGAAAGAATATTCGCATCATTGTGCTCCCGAGAAAGCACCGCAATGTCGAATGCTCCGCCGTAATACACCGCCGCGCGCACGCCCTTCACTCTGTTGGCGCACATCGCCTCTCCTTGTCCCGACCCACCGATAATGATTCCTCGCGACTGTGGGTCCTTTGCGACCGCTTCCGCGACGGGGCGGATAAAATCCGGATAGTCATCGAGCGGCTCGAACAAATGCGCACCCAAATCCTCGACTTCACACCCCCGTGCCGTCAAAAAAGGAATAAGTTTTCCCTTGAGTTCAAACCCCGCATGGTCGGTACCGATGTAGATTTTCATTCAGAATAAAATTAGAGGAAGCTCGCCACTTTTACAACGTGTTGCACGAGCGTATTCGTATACCCCATTTCATTATCATACCACGACATAACTTTCACGAGGTTGCCGTCTACCACACGAGTAAGATCGAGGTCGGCAATTGCGCCATAAAGTGCACCCACAATATCCGACGACACAATTGGCTCATCGGTCACGGTGAAAATTCCTTCCCAGCGGGGATCTTTTGATGCATCACGGAGAATTTGATTCACTTCCTCAACACTCGTGTTTCTTTTTGCAATGAATGTAATGTCGGCGATAGAGCCTGCAATGACCGGCACGCGGATTGCGATGCCATCAAATTTTCCGGTGAGGCTCGACACTGCCTCCGTAACCGCGATTGCAGCACCCGTTGACCCGCCACGAAGGTCCTTGCCTCCGGGACCATCCACGATTTTCTGTGTACCCGTGTACGCATGCGTTGTGTTCAAAATCGCTTTTTCAATGCCGATTGTTTCGTTAAGTATCTGAATGAGTGGTGAAGCTGCATTTGTGGTGCACGAGGCATTGGAAGAAATCTGACATGCGGAAAGCAAGGCATCGTTAATACCCATAAGTACCGTCGCGCCGGTAATACCTTCCACTGTTTCTCCTTTCACCGGCGCGGTGATAACTACGCGCTTTGCACCAGCGTCCAAATGCACCTTTGATTTTTCATAACTCGTATAAAATCCAGTGGACTCCACCACGATATCTACATTGTATTTCGCCCATGGAAGCTTCGTAGCGTCTTTTTCTTGAATGAGTACAACTTTTTCTCCACCAACAATGAATCCAGGCTCATCACCACCAACCACTTCAACGTCAAAATCTGCTTTACCATACGCAGTGTCATACTTGAGGAGATACGCCATGTTGGATGGATCACCGAGGTCGTTCACCGCGACAATCTCGAGCTCGGGCCTCGTGCGCGCCAATTTATAAAATGCCCGCCCGATGCGCCCGAACCCGTTGATTGCTACGCGTACTTTTTTCATAATGCTTCGTGATTAAAATAATTAAAACTATCTGACTATTTTACCCTTAAAAACAAATTTCTCAAAGGAAATTCTCCAACACACAATCACGCCTAAATGAGATACGATTCCAACGCAAAAGGAACCCAAAAGAGCTCCCGAAGCGGTGAATCGTCGGTATCATACTAAGTATGACCATACCATAGATATGAAAGACGACCATTTGGTAAGTGTGGAACAACTTGCCGAGTTTATCAAACTCGGGAATACGGTCAGATTTAAAAGCACAAGCAATAAATAAGGAACGTATGAGTTGGTGGAAAAACAAGTCGGAGTACGAACCATAATTTATTATGGTTCGTACGAGACGAAGTTTTGTAGCCAGAAATAAGGGTTTCAGGGAAGGGGGAAGATAGTGGATGGGTTCTAAGTCAAGGTCACGGCACAGCGAGGACAATGCGCTGGCAGAAGGAAAGAACGGTACGATTGTGAGGAAGTACATGGGGTATGCGCACATACCAAAGAGACATGCAATTAGTCGTTAGTTGTCCCCTAAATATACCCGAGCTCTTTAAAAACTTTTTCGAATTTACCGATAGTATCACGCGCTTCTTTTTTACTAAAATCCATAGTTGCCGCCCCTTCGTGCGCGATCCTGTTGCGCACCTTGTGCGCTTCCCATACATCGCTGTATGAACGAAGGGATCCGGGGTCCATCGCCTTCAAGCGATCCCCGATCGATTCACCGCGATACCCCTCTGCCTCCAAAATCTCGTCCAGCATATTGTCTGCTTCAAGGATGGCGAGCTTCCATTCGGCGGGGTTCTCTGCATTCAAATGGTTCAAGACCACCTGCCACTGCACCATCTTTTCTTTCGCTTCGATCTCCTCGATGTCGATAGGGGCGTATTTCGTATGTTGCTTGCGACTCACCTCGCGCATACGAAGCGTGGTCCAGATGATTCCGACAAAGAGGAGGATCAGGAGGACAGCGCCGAGATGCCCGACCGTAACAAGCAAAGCAGACCCCGACACATTCCCCGGCAAGAAATCTTTCACAAACGCAAATAAGTTTACAAACGCATCTCCTGAAGAAATAGTCTCAAAATTGATTGGTGTAATCTTGGTACTAATATACATGAGCAACACTAAAAACGCGACAATCGCCAAATCCCGCAAAGCTTCGTCCCATGTAAAAAAATCTTTCATCCCGTTAGAGACAGGTCGCGGTCTCCCGCTCTCTGTACCATGTTATCAATAATAAAGGCTAATCTTTTTTCATAAATCTTTCTCGTTCCGAAGCGACCGCGGTCTCTAACGGGATTCATCCTTCTATTGTTAGAGATAGGGAACGCTTCAATCTATTCTTTAAGTAACGTTTGCCCATACCTGATTTTAAATAAATTTCTCTCGACCGAGCATCGCCCTCATTAAGACATGCTTCGTAATATAGTAATGTCCATGGCCCCCTGCCTTTTGTCCACTGCGATTTCCCTTGTTGATGGTCATTGAAGCGTTTCCGTAGGTCGCAAGTGACTCCAGTATACCATCGATCAGTCTTTTTACTCATGAGTACGTATGTATAATACATAGGGGATCTCTAACGGGATTCATCCCGTGTAAATTATCATTTAGCCACGCACCCGCTCTAAATCCTCCCCTGCGGCGAACAGCATGTCCTCGCAGAAGTGTGGCGCGATGAACTGCATGCCGAGCGGAAGCCGTGTGCCGACTTCATCAATAAACCCCGACGGCACCGAGATTGCCGGTACTCCCGCGATATTGACTGGTACGGTAAAAAGGTCGGCAAGATACATCGCGAGCGGGTCACTCGACTTTTCGCCGATCTTGAATGCCGGTGTCGGTGTCGTCGGTGTTGCAATAATATCGACCTCGGCAAACACACGTGCGAGGTCGCGACGCAGTACCTCGCGCACACTCCCCGCGCGGCCATAGTACGCATCATAATACCCCGACGAAAGCACGTACGTGCCGAGGAGGATGCGGCGGCGCACTTCACGGCCAAACCCTTCGCCTCGCGATCGCGCATAGTCTTCAAACAAATTAGCGCCATCCGCGTGATAGCCATAGCGTACTCCGTCAAACCGTGCGAGATTGGAAGAGACTTCCGCCGGCATCAAAATATAGTAAACGGAAAGTCCGTGCAGAAGAGTGGGAATATCGATTTCGCGAATCTCGTAACCGAGTGTTTTCATTTGTTCGAGAGATTTGTCAAAGTTCTCAAGCACGCGCGCATCGACCCCTTTTGAGTGTACGAATTTCACCGGCACGCCGATGACTTTTGCTCGTCCGCCTAAGTTTTGCGTAGCAAAATTTGGGTGGAGATTCTTAATCATATCATCCGGATACGAGGTGCTATCGAGCGGATCATGCCCACGAATGGCATCGAAAATAATTTTTGCGTCTTCAACCGTCTTTGCAAAAGGCCCAATCTGATCGAGCGAAGATGCCATAGCGATGAGCCCCGAGCGCGAAACACTCCCATACGTCGCCAAGCGCCCCGAGTGCCGCTCCTGCCGCAAGTGCCGCCGCCGAGCCACCCGACGAGCCGCCGGGTACGCGCGTCTCATCATGAGGATTCTTGGTCACGCCAAATGCAGAATTTTCTGTCGAGCCGCCCATGGCGAATTCGTCCATATTCGTACGCCCGAGAAATATCACGCCCCCCGCGCGAAGTTTTTTTGTTACGTGCGCATCATACGTCGCAACATAATTTTCAAGCATCTTTGATGATGCACTCGCAATACGCCCCTTGATTAAAATGTTATCCTTCATCGCAATCGGTATGCCGGTGAGGAGCGTCCCTTCCCCGCGGTCAATCATCGCCTGCGATATTTCCGCCTGCACACGTACGTCAGAAAAAATCTCCAAGTACGCATTGAGACCACGTGAGTCTTCCGCTTCTTTCAATACAGCCTCCGCAAGTAGAAGTACGCTCATTTTTTTCTTTGTGAGCAATTCATGCGCCTGCTTGATGGTTAATTGTTTGATGTCGAGAGTCATATGTTAGGTTTTAGTTGATAGGTGTTAGGTGTTAGGTGTTAGGAAAGCGGAGGTTCTCAAGAGTATTTTGCATTTGCTAAAACCTAACACCTGAAACCTTCCCACCCCTGTCCTCAAAGTATCTTCTTCACCGCGATACGGTCCCCCTTGCGCGAAGGTGCTTGCCTTAAAATATCCTCGGTGAACATTCCCGATTCATGAGGATTAATATCCTCGCGCATCACATTATATAATTCTCCCTGTTCGCCACTTTCGACTTTCAACTTTCCACTTTCCACTTCCTTTATTTGCGACACATACGCCAAAATCTCCTCGAGGTCGTGCCGAAGGAGCTCCTTTTCACTATCCGAAATCGCAATCCGCGCAAGTCCCGCAAGATGCTCGACATCCTGTATCTCAATCGCCATACAGGTGATTGTACCATGAAAAAGAGGCTTTTTGAAACCGCGTGCCACATCACACTATCCCCACTTTCTGCCTATAGGCAGAAAGTGGGGATAGTGTGATGTGTAATAAACAAAATAATGAGTCCATTAATAAATCATTCTTAAAAATTCCTCCTCACTCACGACACGCACGCCAAGCGTGCGTGCTTTTTCTATTTTTGAGCCGGGGTTTTCGCCCGCGACGACAAAACTTGTTTTCGAGGAAACACTCTCGGATATCTCCCCACCAAGTGCGCGAATTTTGTCTTTTGCTTCATCGCGACCTAGTGTTGCAAGTGTTCCCGTGAGCACAAAAGTTTTGCCGGACAGCTTTTGACTTTTGACTTTTGACTTTTGACTCTCTATCTGCACATGTGTGAGGAGTCTGTCGAGAAGCGCACTATGGTACTCGTCCGCAAACCACGCTACCAGTGCACGCGCCACAACCTCCCCTACTCCGTATATATTATTAAAATCATCAAATGATGCGACGCGAATCTTTGTGATGCTTCCAAACGCATCCGCGAGGTCGTGCGCAGTCTCCTCGCCCACATGCTCGATCGACAGCGCGGTCAAAAATTTCCCGAGCGTGATGCGTCGTGCCTTCTCAATGCTCTCGATCAAGTTCTCCGCGGACTTTTCCGCAAAACGAGGGAGCGTCAACACGTCGCCGAGAGTCAAGGTAAAGAGGTCGTCGAACGATGAAATGAGCTCCGCGTCGAGAAGCGCGTCGATGACCTTGGGTCCGCATCCGTCAATGTCAAAGCCTTTTTTAGAAACAAAGTAATAAAATTTACGGCGTTTCTGCGCGAAAGAATTCTTGTTTACGCATCGATACGCCGCCTGCCCGGGGACGCGTTCGATGGGGTTCGCCGTACCGTCACTCTCGAGGACGAATTTCGGGAACACGAATTTCTTCTCGCGCCCCGTGCGCATTTCTTTCACTACCGCGACAATGTCGGGGATCACATCGCCCGCTTTTTGGAGCACGACGGTGTCGCCGAGGCGTACGTCAAGGCGCGCGATCTCGTCTTCGTTGTGGAGCGTCGCACGTGATACTGTCGACCCCGCGACCGATACGGGGCGCAAATGTGCAACGGGTGTCACCACTCCCGTGCGGCCGACTTGGAGCACGATGTCTTCCACCGTCGTCGTCACCTGCTCGGCGGGGAATTTGAACGCGATACCAAACCGTGGAGCCTTGCCTGTGTACCCGATTGCATCTTGGTACATTTTCTCATTCACTTTGACCACCACGCCGTCAATCCAATAATCCTGTTTGTCTTTCTTGATCTGCCACGACTTCCAATATGCAATCACCTCCTCAATATCCGCACACAATTTGAAATGCGGATTGACTTTGAACCCCAATGTACGGAGGAGTGCGAGCTCCTCGACTTGCGTCTCGGGAAATTTATTTTCAATACGCGCAATGTCATAAATGAATGTATCGAGATGCCGCTTTGCGGCGATCTCCGGATCAAGCTGGCGGATAGACCCTGCGGCAATATTGCGCGGGTTGGCGAACGGCTCTTCCCCGCGCTTCTTCCGCTCTTTGTTCTGCCGTTCAAATTCGCTTTTCGGCATCCACACTTCCCCTTCCACGATGAGCGAGCGCGGCTCGGTGAGGACAAGCGGAATCGACTCGATGGTGCGCACATTGGAGGTCACGTCTTCCCCCACTGTGCCATCGCCACGCGTTGCTCCCGTCTTGAGTAACCCGCTCTCGTACGTAAGTACAACTTTGAGCCCATCAATCTTGAGCTCGCACGTATACGCAGGCGATACTTCGTGTCCTGCCTGCACAATATTCTTCGCGGCAGATAGACCTGCCTGCGCTGGAAGCCCGCGCGCGGCGGGCAAGCCCAGCGCGCTTTTGAGAAACCGCTTGGTGCGGAGATCAAACTCGCGCATGTCGTCTTCGGAAAAAGCATCGTTGAATGACCATTGCGGTACGGCGTGCGGAATTTTCTTGAACCCTTTCTGCGGCTCGCCTGCCACGCGCTGTGAGGGCGAGTCCGGCGTGACGAGATCCGGGTACGCTTCTTCGATCAGTACGAGTTCATGCTTGAGCGAGTCGAGCGCCTCGGGTGATATCTCGGAGGTATCGAGGACGTGATACAAATACCGGTGATGTTCTATCGCCTTGCGGAGTGATGCAAGTCGCGCTGTAGCTTCCTGCTTTGTTTTGGGGATCGCATAATTTCCTTTTCCCATACTTAATTCTACCACTCCAGCTTGATTCCGCGCTCTACACGGCGAAGGTTGGACGAACCGCACGCATCATTGTTCCCACGGGATTCGATGCGCGTAATAATGCCACCGACACCCGCGATATTCCCCGGACCTGTTCCAAGAGTCCATTTTGTAATAGTGACCTTTGCACAACCGCCACTAGGTGTAGTAAGCTCTGGCATCACCCACACTCCGGGGACAGCACCAACGGGGCTAACGGGTACCCATGTTTGCGAATTACCTCCAAAGCAATTAAAATTGACAGGGGCAGAAGGTCGACTTGCGAAGTACAACGCGCACTCAAGCCCGCTGTCCGCCGCCGCAAATGCGACTTGCGACTGCGTCCAGAAATTTGCAAAGAGAAGCTCTTTATAGGTGCGCAAATACACACCGAGCCCTATCGTGAGGACAATCGACGAAATAAGCACCGCCATGAGAAGCGCGGAGCCCTTGCGGGAAGATGGTTTGGGAAAATGATGGTGAGATGTCATAAAATATGCATTTAATTAGGCGCAGAAATACCAAACAGAGATTCTGTTATGGTTACAGTTTTTTGTGCACTTCCCGGCGGTTTCCATGTTACCGTTGAGGTAACTCGTATTTCCCTGTTCCCTCCGCCGCTCACATTCTGAATTTCTACTCGTCGCCAAAAAGGAGTCTTGACCCCACTCACACTAGCGCATGATGGGCTATTAGCATTTCGTTGTACAAATACTTTTGTGAAGTTATTCTGACAAACAATTTGTCTATTTAGGCAAGAAGCTGACGAGGTACTTGAGCAACCAATGTTTGTAACCAACGAGCTCGGCGTGGACATTGTGACAATATAATAGTTATTCGTCGGATCAAGATCGTTGGGGCATCTTCTCCATTTAGTATTTGGGTTCCCACCGCACGGTCCGCCGTTCCAAAAATAAACCATATTCGAATCCCTCAATTGCCGCACCGCCTCGATTCCCTCTTGTGCCAAGTTCACCGCAACGGCATTTTGACGCGCAATTCGTATCTGCGCAAGGGAACCTCCAATAAGCGATATCGGTCCCACCACGGCGATGAGGAGAATCGTAATGGCGACAAGCACTTCGATCAAGGTGAATCCTCGTGCATGTCCGTAACCCTTGCTTAAAAATTTTTTCTTTTGGTATTTCATACTTTATAAATCCATTTCGCGCTGAGTTATCATCGTCTCGATCTGAAATTCCGGATTGTCCGTAGCACTCGCCTTGACCGACCCGCCGACCAAAATACGAACAAACGGTTGAATATTCTTGGCTGCTTCCGACGACCCGTACACCCAAAACTTAAGATCCTTGATGTCTATCTCGGGGCTAGTCGCGACGGCAGAAGAGAAATCTTTAACGCGAACAATACACCCTTGCCCTGATGGCCACACGGCTCCACAACCACCCCCCACAAGAGGCCCTGGACCCACCCCGCGCTGATATTTTATGCGATCATCCTCTTGGTCGATAAACTCAAAAATCTCCTTGCCTGCCCCCCATGAAGGGCCTGGATCGACACAGTCATTCGTCCCTGTCCCCCCTCCACAATTATACTGCGTCCCCGTCTTGATCCGCCGGCTCATGTCTTCGAGCGCCAAATTGAGGTTGTCCGTCGCAATCCGCAAACCACGTGAATGCCTGTCGGCAGAAATCACGGTCAGAAATGCGCTCATGACCAAAAACGTAACAATAAGAGAAAGTTGGTGGGGGGGTGAACCCGCGTACACTCTGTGGCTTATGTAAATAATTCGCGTTCATATTTTATTTCAGTGATATTTGCCCTGTTTCTGTTACGGTTACGGTGACAGTATTTACCCCGGCAGTTAACGTAATACTGCCACTCTGATAATTCGGCCCGAGAAAACCGTAAATAATCGCGTCGGGACTCGGGCGCTTAAATGTTACATCAAGCCTTCTATATCCAGGACCGCAATCCGCCACCAAAAAACTAGATATCATACAACTAACCGAAATAGTGACACCACTAAGGGGGATCGTTTCTACGAGTTCTCCATTTGTATACTTACTGTCATCGTCGGCATCAGCGAAAATAATAATCTTTTGAGGGTTAGTACTCGCATCTACGTGCACCCCATACGCACAATCAAAAGAAGATCCTCCACACGGTGCACCACCACCCTTGGTCGTAACACCGTACACTTGTGCCTGCCTGAGCGCAAGGACCACGCTTTCTGCCGTATTGGAAAGCTCGGATTTTTTCCCAAAAGTACGAAAATTCGCAAGCGCCACCGTAGTCATGATGGCAAGAATGGAAATCGTGATGAGGAGCTCGACCATGGTAAACCCCCCCACCNGAATATCGAATGTTGAATATTGAATATTGAGAAAGAGACTTTGGGTTTTTGTGCTGGTTCATAAGAAAGTAAAGAAATTGATTGACCCGTCAAAAAAGTTTACGTGAGTAAAGTATACAATAAAAACACCCAAAATGAGAAATGGTCCAAAGGGGATTTCGCTTTTCATGGACAGGTATGAGTCTGAAAGTCGAAAGTCGAAAGTCGAAAGAAACGCGGGGAGCCCTGCTTTTGACTTTAAGACTTTTGACTTTTGACTTACGTACGCGCTCACTGTTATGGCGATTCTCTGAATCGCCATAACAGTGAGCGCGTACGCGGCCCCTATCCAAAACGCCAGCATGACTGCCGACCCGCCGAGAGTCATCCCCAGAAACCACCCGATGCCGAGCGCGAGTTTGCCATCACCAAGCCCAATCCATCGCCCGCGAGAAACGAGCCACAGCGCCCAAAATGGCAAAAAGAGGAGCGGCCCCGCAAGAAGATGCCAATGATACGGAAAGTGGAGCAGGCGTTCGAAGCTCGCTGGTGTTGACCAAATGAACCACGAGAGAGAGAGTACAGCAAAGAGCACTACGAGCCCATCGGGGATGATTTTGTGCCGAAGGTCATACACGGCGATTACCAAAAGGGTTGAGAAAATAATCGCGAGATATACTGACTCGATGAGCGGTTTTTGGAGGACGGCGATGGCGAGAGCAATCACGCCCGTGAGTGCCTCGACAGCCGGATACTGCCAAGAAAGTTTCACTCCGCATCCGCGACAGCGCCCGCGTTGGATAAAGAAACTTACAATCGGCACCAGCTCGTACCACGCAAGCGTTTTCCCGCAGGCAAAACACTGCGACCGCCCCCGAAGCGGCGACACACCGCTGTTATAGCGATAGATCACCACATTGAGAAAGCTCCCAATTGTTGCACCAAAGATAAAAACAATAGCAAGTGTAAAAAAATCCATCCCGTTAGAGGCAGGCCCCGTTAGAAGCTTGATTAATTAACTGATAATGGTTCATATTAAACATATGGTTAAAATATTTATTGCTTCTAACGGGGCAGGTCGCGGCCATATACGCTCTCTGCATTATATTAACTTTAAATATTTGTTCGACCTTTCTCATATATTATTCCCTTTAAGCGACCGCGGCCTCTAACGGGATCCATGTGCTTATTTTATCATAAAAATATGATGGAAGCTCTCTATGGATTCCTTTTTTTGTCGTATTCTTCCTTCCCCCTCTCATCCATTCCCCCCTATCCAAATCTTCAAGTCATGACTTGAAGATTTGGATAGGGGGGACTTGGCTTAATGGTACTTTTGTTGGGCTACTATTTCCTGCCCAATTACTGACCTTTTCGCATTACGTTAGTGAAAAACGCGCCACTTTCATCCCTCGCTTGTCTTTCCCGCGGAAACCCTTTTCGCCGTACCGACAAGTACGGTTCAAGGGTTTCCGCGCTCCAAAACTGCGCGAGAGCATAAAAGTCATCACCTTTGCTCTGACTAGAGTAAGGAGAAAAGGTCAGTAAGAAATGTCAAAGTATTCCTTAAGTTTCCGTACGCCTTCAATCTCTTTCGCCTTGATATAGATGATACGGTCTCGCACGCCAAAGAACTCGCCGATAAAATCAATCTCATTTTTGCACAGATAGGGTGATACAAAAACGGATTTTTGAATAGGATACAAACCGAGCTCCTTTATCTTCCGGCTCACCGCATCGCGCGCTTTCTTTTTTGACTGAGGAATATCAAACATTACAATGCGCCACCATCCGTCCCACTTTTTAGGAACCTTGAGCTTCATCTCATCGAGGTTGTATTCAAGAACTTTTTTCCTTCCCTCTTTCGTAATTTCCACGATTTCATTGCCGTTCTTTGTATAAATATTCACTAATTTCTTTTTGTGAAGGCTTTCAACCGCACACTTGATCCGATATCTATCTTTTGCCCCTCTTGGTTTAAAAAGAGGCATGATGTACGCGAGCCCCGGCATTGCAACCATCGCAACAATGAAACCGCCAACCGCAAGACCCTTCAATATCTCTTTTGTGAGTTCGCCGTATTGATAGTCCTTCATACTCCTCATGGTACCTATCAGTATATCACACTATCCACATCTTCAAGTCATGACTTGAAGATGTGGATAGTTAGCGTATCAGGATATTATCTTGTTCTCAAACAAAAAAACCCGCACAAGTGCGGGATTTTTTGTTGAGAAAGGCTCCTGACCCCTTTTCCCCTGATTAACAAGCAACAGCTGTTGTAGCTGGAGCAGTGGTAAGTGTTTTAGCCACACCTGTTGAGTCTACACACTGCCATGTATTTGCAGCAGCCTTCAATGGAACCCAAACAGCCCACGTTTGTGGTGCAGTAGCGTTAACGTTAGCCCACGCAGTAGCACCAGCACCACTTGCCGCTGCCTTCACTCCGTTTATGAAGGTGACATCACCTACAAGAGTTGTAGCGCCCGTGCAGGTACCCGACACAGCAGTAATAGCTCCCGCACTAGATACACTACAGTTACCAGCAACACCATAAGTAGATGCACCAGCCCCGTCATAATAAAGCTCAGCTTGTGCGCGAAGATTTGCTAAATTTGCCTTGATCGCCGCATCTGCCCCCTTTCCACGTGCCGAGTTGAGCGACGCGAGAACGACCGACGCGAGGATGCCAATGATGGCAATCACGACGAGAAGTTCGATAAGTGTAAAACCTTTTTTGTTCATATTTTTTAGAAAACTGATAAATCTATCTGATAATCGTTTTTGAGAACCGAACCTAAACCAATCGCACCGGAGCGCGGCATGGCCATCAACCGCCCTCTTAGCTAACACCGAACCTAACATGTTCGAAGAGACGAATGTACCCGCCTCTTCTCACCTTTAACTATTATACCGCCGAAAAAGAAGCTCCGCAAGGATGTAAAGGGGGTGGTGTGGATAACCGAACCGAATAGAATAAAATATAGAATATGGAATATTGAATATGAAATGAAGAATGGATGTAGGATACTGAGTTCGTTTTTCTCCAAATTCCATATTCTAAATTAAAAATCCCGCCCCCCACCTTCCATATTCGACATTCCACATTCTACATTCCACCCCCTTAGATATTCCCCGCAACTTGGTAGATAGGGATGAGCACCGAGGCGAGCACGCCACCGACGCCGAGACCGAGCAAGATAATCATCACCGGCTCGATAAGCGAAACGACGGTGTTGATGGCATTGGTCACTTCACGCTGATAGAACACCGCGAGCTTTTGCAAGATATTGCCAATCTCGCCAGTTTCTTCGCCGACTTTGATCATCTGAAGCATAACGTTGGGGATTTCCGGATGTCCAGTGAACGCGGCGGAAAGAGGCGCTCCGCCTTTGATGGTAGCCGCGGCGTTCTCTAGAATCCCCCGATAGATTGGGTTATCTACCACCGTCGCGGTAATCTCCACCGCACGCACCATCGAAATACCATTTGAAAGCATCGTGTGCATATTGTCTGCAATGCGCGAAAGGTAGAGCATGCGATACAGGTTCCCTATTGCCGGTGTCCAAATCTGCGCGCGCGCGATAAAATTCGTCCCCCGTGTGTATCTCCATGCAATAAATAACGCCGCAATAATAAAAAGAAGGAAAAATAATCCATAATTGACGAGAAACTCGCTGATACCGAGCACTATTTTGGTGTAAATGGGAATCTCTTGCCCGCTTGCGGTCAGAGTCACCGCGAGGCTCGGAATGACAAAAATGAACATGAGAGTCATCACCACAATAAAGGTAAAAATGACGAACGCCGGGTAAATAAGCGCGCCACGCACCTTTGAGATTATTTCATTGGTACGTTCGAGATAATCCGCAAGCGCGATAAACGTCTCCGGGAGTTTGCCGGATTCCTCTCCTCCCCGCACCATATTTACAAAAAAATCAGAAAAAACACTGGGGTGTTTGTAGAGCGCGTCAGGGATAGAAACGCCGTTTTGAATATCATCACTGATTTCGGTTAATTTCGTTCGAAGCGCAGGCTTTTCCGCTTCGCTTGCCAAAAGCCGAAATGTCTTGAGCGCGGGAACATGCGCCTCGAGGAGCGTCGCAATCTGCCGCGAGATGATCGCGACATCCTTGAGTGATACCCGCGAGAAAATATTGAGATCGTATTCAAAGAGTGACTTTTCCCCTACCGGCTTTATAGAAACCACAATAAACCCACCGCGCTGAAGAGAGTTGAGTGCTACGTCTTGACTGAGCGCCTCAATATCGCCGATTACTTCCCGTTTGTCTTTCGCAATCGCTTTATATTCGAATAACATATAGTAAGGAGACCCCGTCTCAAAAATAACCGCTTAGTATGTGCACAAAATAATAATTACACTTTATAGTATATCACCCACTAAATCGCTTGGCTACCCATTATTTTTAAGACGAGTTCTCGAGTTAAAACTGGAGCATACGCTCAAGACCTTTTGGATTGAACGAGTAGAGAAGCGCGTTTTCGGGAGTGATCTCACCCTTGCGCACCAAGTCCGCGAGACTTCGGTTCATATCGATCATGCCATCCTTCATCCCCGTCTCGATTACGATATCGATTTCATGCGTGCGCCCCTCGCGAATAAGGCTCGAGACGGCGTCGTTGTTGATCAAAAGCTCGTAACCGGGCAGGAGTCCACCCGAAATGCGTGGAATAAGGCGTTGCGAAAATATGCCCAGGAGACTCCCCGCAAGCTGTACGCGAATCTGCGACTGCTGGTCTCCGGGGAACGAGTCAATGATGCGGTTAATCGTCTGCGAAGCATTATTCGTATGGAGCGTCGAAAGCACGAGGTGCCCCGTTTCTGCCGCCGTCACCGCCGTAGAGATAGTTTCGGGATCACGCATTTCCCCAATCATAATGATATCCACATCTTGGCGAAAAGTCGCTTGGAGCCCTGTCTTGAAGCTTTTAGTGTCAATGCCTGCCTCGCGCTGATCAATCACTGACTTCTGGGAAACAAAGAGGTATTCGATAGGATCTTCGATGGTCACAATATGCTCTGAACGTTCTTGGTTCACGAGCTCAATCATGGATGCGAGGGTAGTCGACTTGCCTTGCCCGACGGGACCGACGACGAGAAAAAACCCTTGCTTCCTGCGCGTGAAGAGCTCGAGGATAGGGGGCAAGTTAAGCTCGGTCAATGTTTTAACTTGCGTAGGCACGGCACGTAGGGAGATACCTACGGCGCCTTTTTGGAAAAAAGCATTGCCACGGAATCGCCCTTTTTCATGAAAATTATAGGAAAAATCGATTTCTTTATTTTCTAAGAATCGTTTTTTGAATTCAGGGGTCAAAAGCTCGCTCACAAACCCCATCGTGTCTTCAGGGGACATCACGCGGGTGTTCATGAGGGGCATGAGGTTACCCGCGACGCGAATCGTGGGATAATGGTCTGCGGCAATATGCAAATCTGATGCGCCTTCATTTATGACGCGTACAATCAAGTCCTCGAGTTCCTCTTTGTGGTTTCTCATAATACCTTAATCAACTTTTTGAAATAATTCCTCGCCATTAAGTGTCGCGATGACCCTTTCCACCACCATCGATGGGGTCGATGACGCTTTCACCACATAGCCATTCGCTCCCAGTTCGCGCCCTCTCTCGATATCCGACGGCAGACCAAGGTTTGAAAGAATAATAATTTTTGCGTGTGGCGCCAAGTTCTCTTTCTTGATAGCGGCCAAAAGCTCGAAACCGTCCATCGCCGGCATGACAATATCGAGAAGCATGACATCGGGGGTCTCTCCTCCCCTCAATCTGTTCAGTACATCAGTGCTTTCCCTCGTTGGTGTAACATCAAACCCTTTCTCCTTTAACTTAATCGTATACATGTCGAGGAGGAATTTATCATCATCAACAATCAGTATTTTCTTTACTCCTTCTTTTTTATCTTCCATAACGGTTATTATACACAAGCGAGCGAACGAAATCAAACGGGTATTCCCCAGTTTGAATTTCCGAGCGACTTTGTTTTCTTGGGAGTGAAGCGACTTAGAAAACAAGAAGTACTCCTGTGGTGCGAGCGACCTAAATTTCGCGAGTGAAACGAGCTAGAAATTGGGAGTGCCTACGGGAGGCCGACCTAAATTTCGCGAGTGAAACGAGCTAGAAATTGGGAGTGCCTACGGGAGGCCGACGTGTATATTGTACCCAGTTATATAACGTCAAATAAGAAATGTTGCAAACACAACTTTGACGTCTGGTTTCCATGTACATACTAGAGCGTATTAAACTCCTGAAAGGTCACCTGCCCGTCCATAGACTTCAGCATGGCATCTTCTTTTATGGTGAGCATGCCATTCTTTCGCGCCGCCTCCCACAGGCGCGGTTCGGTGGGGTTGTCCAAAATAATGCGCTCGATCTGCTTATCAACGGAAAATATCTCAAAAACCGCCATGCGGCCGCGCGTGCCCGACGCGCACTCTTGAGACGGCACCGCTTCGTGGAATGGCCGATTAAGATTCAGTTTCTCTTTGAACTCCTGCGGAAGATCCGCGAACTGGCGTTCAACCATCATTCTCATCGCTTCATCGAGGGGCATAGGTTTCCTGCTTGGAGGGCAAATCACTTTTAACAACCGTTGCGCAACCGAGAGGACAAGCGTCGGGGCGATAAGGTAGGGGTCAACCCCCATATCAATAAGACGCGGGATAGCACCAATGGCATTGTTGGTGTGCAGTGTCGAAAACACAAGGTGCCCCGTAAGTGCCGCCTGAATAGCAAGCTGAGCGGTCTCCTTGTCACGAATCTCTCCGACCATCACAATGTCGGGGTCCTGGCGCAATGTCGTGCGAAGCCCTGTCGCGAACGTATACCCGATCTCCGGACGCACCTGAGACTGATTCATCCCGGCGATGTTGTATTCGACCGGGTCTTCGAGCGATACGATATTCATTTTTTCACGATCAAGCTCGTTCACCATCGAATAGAGCGTCGTCGACTTTCCGGACCCGGTCGGTCCAGTGATAAGGATGATGCCATACGGGCGCGCGATGGCGCTCCGCACTTTCTCGAGGTCGCTCGGTCGAAAGCCGATATTATCGAGAAGTTTTACCCCCTTCTCGGTATCAAGGACGCGCATCACCACCTTCTCTCCATAATACGCAGGAAATGTTGAGACACGAAAATCTATCTTGTGTTCGTCAATACGCGCCGAGAACCGTCCGTCTTGCGGTTTGCGTTTCTCGTCGAGTTTCAAATTAGCGAGAATTTTTATGCGCGCAACTATTGAATTATGCACATTAAGCGGGAGTACCAGACTGGTAAACAATTCTCCGTCAACGCGAAACCGCACGCGTACATGGTCTCCAGTATGCTCGATGTGTATATCGGATGCGCCCCCTTCTACTGCATGACGAAGCACCACCGCAACAATCTTTGCCACGGGGGCCGCCTCGACCACATGCGCGGCCATTTTTCCTTCTCCTTCTTTTGCGGAGGATTCTTTCTTGGCGAGGATGTCAGCAGGAATGGCATCTTTGATGTCAACCTCGAGCTCCGAGAGTGCCTTGGTAACCTCGCCCGTGAGTCCTCGATATCCTTCCAAAATAACCTCAAAATCTTCGTTTGAAATGAGGAAAATCTTGAACGGCATGCCCATTTTTGTCGCGGTAAACTGAAGCGCATCACGCGCCGCGATATTTTCCGGATCAGTCACCCCCACCTCCAAAACCCCGTTCGCAACCCCGAGCGGTGCAAAACGATAAAATGATGCGGAGTCTTCCGGAATGTATTTTAAAACTTCAAAAGGGACGCCCTTCCCGAGAAGATCTTTCACGGGTAAATTGTAATAGAACCCGCGCCCGCGAAGGATGTCTGCTTTGGTAAGCCCGTAAGCGAGCAAAGTCTCTTCGGTATTGGCACCACCTTCAATGCTTGCAGTAAGCCCCACGAGGTCTTCTTTTTTTACCAAATCATGAAAGACAAATGTGTCGAGGAGTGCCATACGTAATAAATAGATAACGACAAGATTAAAATGGAGATACGTTATGTCCAGCGCGAAAGACCGGCACCGGAGGATTAGACTTGTCTATTTTTTACCGGCCGCTTTCTCTCGCGCGAGAGCCTTGAGCTTCCATTCCGTAGAAACAAATGGGTTTGCTCTTCCTATTGCCTCTTTAGGTACCGTGACCGAGAAATCGCGCAAGTCGGTAAACGTCGACGAAGAAAGCAATTTATTTGTATCTTCCACCGCCTTATTGAGCTCGGCAATCTGCGCAACCGTTTTTGTAACATCTGCTCCGGCCGCGACTGTTTCGTCAATCACCGCGGTATCACTCCCGCTCAATGCCGCTTTGATAGCGTCGTTTTTTACAAAGAGGAAGTAGCCGACGATACAAAGCACTATCACCACTGCGATGATTGATACATTCACTATTATTTCTTTTGTGCGTGGTTCCATAACGATTATTTAAGTGAGTAGGTTTCCGCTTTTACATGGTACATATATAATGGCTCGACTTTTCCTTTTGTTACCTTTCCCGTGTCGGTAACTGACGGGAACGGCTCAAAAGAAAGCTCGGTGATGTTGATAATGCCGATGCTCCTTTCAAGGTCTGCGAGGAAAGAGAGAAAGGTCGGATATGTCGCCCCAAAAGAAAATGATACGTTTGTGGCGATGTAATTTTTCTCCACTATCTGCGCCACCACTCCCCCTTCTTCTCCCGGCGCAGTTACCGACTTGTCGAGCGTGAGCACTCGGGTAAGGCCGGCAGAAGCGTTACCGTCTTGCGGAGGGGCGCTCCGAGGCGCTCCTCCGGTCGCATCGGAGATCCTTTCTACTTTGATATCAGCAAGAATAATCCCGCGACTCTGGGCCATGCGCTGAAGCATATTTGAAAAGCGAAGTCTGTCGAGCTCCTCGGGAACGAGGAGTGCAAACCGTGCATTGCTGTCTTCGGAAATACTGCCAAGAATCGTGGCGGTTTCATCAATAAGTCCCTGCGCGGCATCCGTTTTTTTCAACACTTCATTAACTTCGACGATCTTAGCGTTCAAGTCTTGAGATGTCTGGTAGGAGGGAATCACGTATTGTACGCAAAAAAGGATTGCGATAATGATAGTGATGATTGAGATGATTGGTTTCAACATGGCAGTAAATAAATTATATCAATTCGTCTTTGATCCCCCTACGGACAGCGGGTCCACGTCGCCAACCATATCGCTCGAGAAACTCGAAGAAGAGATATCTTCCACGGTCGAGGCGGCAGAGGACTTTGCGGGGTCAGCGGATACACCTTCCTCTCCTCCTCCAGATTGGATTTCTGTATACAAAAGAGATGCGGGGTGAAAAACCCCTTCAAGAGTAAACCCGACACTCCCCGAGGGCATGAGCGTTACGTCTTTGATTACAAAATCCTTGAGGGTACTTTTCTCTTCCTTGAGCACATCTGACTGATATGCGAGTGATGCATACCCCGGCGCCTCTCCTTTTATTGCAACCTTTAGCTCGCCGGCTTTATTGGTAAAGGTAAGCTGGCTATACATAACAGTCTGAAGTGTGTCATCTTCGAGGAACGTAAATATCGGGGAAACGACGATGTGTGCATCGAGGAGCGCCTTCCCGAGCATTGCGCGCTCACGAAACACTTTTGCCTGTGCGATGACCGGAGAGTTTTGAAGAGTATCCCGAGCTTGCGTAATTTTTTCCGTGTTTTGTTTTATCTTGCTGATAAGAGAAGCTTTGTATACATACAGGGCACCGTAAGAACCCGCGCTCAAAATAAATGCGAGGATGGCAAGTACCATCAAGATACTGACTGGGCGTTTTTGTCCGGCGAGCGCCCCTGCTTTCTTTACAAGAGGACTCTGTGGAATGAACGAAATTTTTGTCGTGTCGTTATTCATTGTTCTAATTGTTATAAGTATACCGCATAATGTTTTACTCTTCCAGTCCTTTTAACGCAACACCGATTGCAACTGAAAAAGCCGGGCTTATTTCCCCGATTGTTTTTGCGAGAAATGGCGGGAACTCGACGCGCGCAAACGGATTCCCTACCGTAACACTTAGGTTCTTAAAGAAAAGCGCGGCGGTGTGGAGTATCCCTTTCATCGCCGCACCACCACCTACCAAAATAACCTTCTCAATCTTGCGGCCATATCGACGTTCGTATTCTTCAACCGTTCGCTTTGCCTCCGTAAACATATTCGCCAAAATAAGCTCGGACACCGCCGCGACATCGCGCCCTTCTTCGTTGCCGAGCATCCCCGCTTGGCGCTTTATTTCTTCTGCGCGCTCAAAAGGAATGTTCAAGGATTTCGAAAGTGCGGAGGTGATGTTCTGCCCGCCCATGGAAATCGTGTGCGAACCCCACACAACGCCCTCGGCAATAAGAGCAAGCTTGGTCGTCCCCGCACCGATGTCCATCACCAGAGTAGGCGAGAGATCGCGCCCTATCGCTGAACGAAGCGTGCTAAAGACTTCGATTTCAAAATGAGAAGCCTTCTCGGGAAGCCCAACGTCTTTTTTGAGCGTCTCAAGCTTCTTGAAAACATCGTTATGCACCGCCGCGATGATCACGGGCCGCGACTGTACTTCCGGCGGAATTCCCGGAGGAAGGTCGGGGACGGGTGTTACGTTCGCCTCTTTCACTTTCGGAAGCACCCACCAGTTGAGCGTAACCTCGGCGATAGGGACCGGGATATACCGCCGCGCCTCAAATGGAACCATGGTCTCGAGCTCTGACTTGCTGACGTCGGGAAGGTCCACGATAGTGAGCAAGCTTGCACTAAAGGGGATTGCGAATGCGGAATGCTCGACCGTTACCCCCATCTCGCGAAGGATGTCACGAAGCGCCGTGGAAAGTTTTTCTTGAGAGAGACTCGTTGCTTGTCCGACAGAAACGTCCGCAAGCGGACCCAGCGCAATCTCCCCGTAGTTACGTAGGACTGCGCGCTCGTCTTCTTTTGCAATCTCGACGACTTTGATCGAGGATGTACCCATATCGATACCGACAATACTCCCCGCATGTGCGCCCGAGGTAAACCTTTCTAGAAGTTCGGTAAAAGATGCCATAGTGATATACAATAGTATAGCATGCGGAGCATAAATTGTTCACACAAATAAACACAGAAGTTATCCACAAGTGAGCGAGCGAAGTAAGAGTAGCTACTTTTACTTCTGAGCAACTTTGTTTCCTTAGGAGTACCGCGACTTAGGAAACAAGAAGTACTCTTGTGGTGCGAGCGCAGTGGATATTGTATCCAGTTATATCCACAGCAGAGCAGACATAGCTATACATCTATCTCGGCAAGCGAAACATGAAAAAATTTTTCACCCATATCCTCAATATTTTCTTCCCCATACAGTGTTTGGGGTGTGCGACCCCGAACGTTTTTTTGTGTGCGACATGCATGAGAAAAATTCCGCGGGCGCGAAACACCGAGCATGCGTTTACCCACGCGGTATTCGACTACCGAAATCCGATATTAAAAGACGCTATCTGGAAATTCAAATACGCGCATGCGCGTGGTCTTGCGCGGGATCTCGCGAGACCGCTCTACGAGGAAATGCTTGGCGTCCTTGGCGAGCGGCTGGAAAGCGCCGTGGAGGGCGACTCAAGCGAACCCGGGAAATATGGCGGCGAAAAAATTTTGCTTGTCCCTATCCCCCTCCACCCAAAGCGCCTCCGCGAGCGCGGATACAACCAGAGCGAGCTTCTCGCCCGCGCGGTCATCGCCTGCGACGAGAACCGCATTTTTGAGCTCGCCGAGGGTGTGCTCGTACGGACACGACAAACCCCTCCGCAGGCCCGCGCTGAGAAACGCACGGCGCGTCTGGCAAATATGCGTGATGCTTTTCACACGAAAAAAATGGAGCGGGTGCGTGGCCGCACCGTCATCCTCATTGATGATGTTACCACCACGGGTGCAACGCTCCTCGAAGCCAAGCGCGCACTTATAAAAGCGCGTCCCCGCGCGGTACTCGCATTTGCCGTGGGGCATTGAGATTGTCAGTGTGTCTTATTTTTTAGAAATATTCTGCCAAAGCCAGATACCGACAAGCACAAGGTCGACGATAATCACAAGCCATGTAATCACGCAGAGAATACCCGCGCCACCCATCATGCCAAAACCATCATATCCATATCCCATCATAAAGTTGTTTGTTTATAATTAACCGGCTGATAATGCTTTTATCATTCATCTACTAAATAGTATACACCCGTGGGCAGATTGAGTCTATGGGACGTTCCAGCTCGTTAAAACTGTTATCCAAGCAAGAATGAATAGCGTATAAATGGGTTACCGTATTCCCATATGAGTATGGAAACAAAAAAACAGATATTTGAACGATACAAGGATGAGTACTTCGGAGTGGGACTCCACGTATTCGTCCCCTCACCTGCTCACGCACCCCGTTCTACTGAACGGGGTGTCCCGCGTTCGCTTTCGAATCTCACCATCTCTCGAAAAACATAGTCTCTGAACGCCCCGCGTTCAGTTCCTTGTTTTACGGGGACGGTTGGCAGAACTTTGAACCGACGGTATCCTGCAAAACCGTTAATTTTACTCGTATAGATAAGGGTAATTAGTGCGAAACGTAACCAAAATAGATATTCATAAACAGGTTGATATGATTCTTGCCTTTGCAGGCAAAGACCTTGCCGTAATTCAATCGGTGATGCTTGCCCAGCCGTTTCAGAGAGTTGTAGCTGCGAAAGGTGTCCGTGTAGTAGACCGATCCTTTTCTTGTATGCTACCTGATATGCGTCATAGGTTCATCGGCTGTCACCTCCTCCACGACTTTGGTATACACGCTTCCATCGCGCTCCAGAAGGCCGAAAACGATGCTTTTGCCGGTCGCACGTCCGCGCTTGCCTTTGCGCCTGCCACCGAAATACGCCTCGTCAATCTCGATCTCGCCTTTCAATCTGCCGGCTTCCAGCTCAGCCACGTGATAGAGCGCTTCTCGCAGATGCTGGTAGACGCGGCTCACCACCTGGTACTCAAGGCCGAGATCATTCGCCACGCGATAGGCCGGCTGCTGGTAGAACCCGGTGATGATGCCGATCTCCTTGCGCAGTCGTTTGAGAGATTTCTGTTTTCCGCAGACCTTTCTCCTGCATCTCACATAGCCGAGCCCAGTCTTACAGACACGGAACGAGCCGCAGAATATGCACTTTCGACCCCTCAAAAAGTTGGCCGCACGATTGAAAACATTCTTTTGCTGCATAACCATGAGGATATTCCAACACCTCGTGGTTACGAAACGCACTAATTACCTTTATTTATCTCATCTATATTATTGCGAAAATCATTTACATATTTTCTGATTGTACTTATCCGTTCAAGCCATGGAGAGCTTGTACTTGATGTCGAATCTTTTTCGAAATCAGCTAATTTTTCCCATTTTTTATATATAGCCTCTGCTGTATCCCTAAATTCAAAACGCCCCTTTCTTTTCTTGCCGAACTTCCCATTACCGCGCGGAGCGCGGACGCATTTTCGCGAGGAAATTCAATCAGGTGGGCGCACATGGACTAAAACCTGTAGCCGCTCGGATATATCTTCGATATTATTACGGCACTCGGACGAACTAAAATATCTGTCCACCCACCAGTCGCCCTAATCGGGCACTTCCAATTTCTAGCTCCTTTCAGTCGCGAAATTTAGGTCGCTCAGCCAAGGACCGCGGAGATATATGACTTTGAATTACGAAACTCCCTTTCTCCTCATTTTCATACTACAATAGTAAAGGGCACCGTAGGTGCCCTTTACTATGAACACAAGTATAAATGTC
>LCOP01000011.1 GCA_000996605.1 Parcubacteria group bacterium GW2011_GWA1_47_8 | reverse complement strand
TAGAAAGCGAGCGCGGCGGCGAGAAGATTGACCTCGTCCTCTGGTCTCCCGATGCCAAGAAATTCATCGAGGACGCGCTTTCTCCCGCACAAGTACAATCAGTAGTCCTCGACGAAGCAAACCACCAAGCAACAATCACCGTCGCACCCGACCAACAGTCGCTTGCCATCGGTCGCGGTGGACAAAACGTACGCCTCGCGGCAAAACTCACCGGATGGAAGCTCGACATTGTAGGTGGCACTGGCGAAACGCTCGCCGAAGCAACCGAGGAAGGCGCGGTGGTCATAGAAAAAGCTCCTGAAGTCCCTGCAGAAGCGGTGGCTCCAGAAGTGATGGCCACAAAAACACCCGCAGTAGAACCAGAAACAGCAACAGAGTAAACGTCCCCCTACTATCAACTAACGACCATTAACTAACAACTTTTTCTATGAACCTCTGGCACGACATTTCAATTGGAAAAAAAGTCCCCACGGAAATCAACGTCATCATTGAGATCCCCAAGGGCTCGAAAAATAAATACGAAATTGATAAGGAAACAGGATTAATCGCACTTGATCGTGCGCTTCACACCGCACAGGACTATCCATTTGACTACGGGTTCGTTCCGCAAACACTCTGGGACGACAATGATGCGCTTGATGTCATACTGCTCACCACGTATCCGCTCCTGCCGGGAATCCTTGTAGCGGCACGCCCTGTCGCAATCATGAACATGATTGACTCGGGTGAAGCTGATGACAAAGTAATTGCGGTCCCCGTAGGCGACCCGCGCTTTGAAGACGTGCAGGATCTCAAGGACATCAACAAGCACACACTCAAAGAAATGGAGCACTTTTTTGCGACATATAAGAAAATCCAGAACAAAGTAGTGGAAATTTCCGGTTTTAAAGGAAGGGATGCCGCTCTCACCGCGGTAACCCGCAGTATTGAACTCTATAATAAGGAATACCGTAAATAGCCAGCTCACAAAAGAGTTTTTTAGAAAACCACGCCCCCATCAATGCTTGACGGGGGCGTGGTTTTTGTAAGAAATCTCCCCTGTCCACAGTCTTCTTATTGTGTGGACGTTCATCACCTTGTATACTAGGAGAGATAAGGTTGTTTGCATTATCATTAATAATAGTGAGTTATTAAAGTTTTTCGATATATGAATAAAAAAATAAGTATTGTGCTCATAACGCTTTTTGCTTTCGGAGCATTATCCGCAAGCGCGGAAACGGGAGACGCAACAGGCGCCACAGGAACAGCGGGGACGGTAACGACCACGAATACAGGAGCGGGAGTCCCCGGTCTTTCGCCACGGCAAATGCCACCGATTCGCAAAGAAATACGTGGTGAAGTAAGAGTCCTCAAGGCATCATCGACCGAAGTACGCAAAGAAATGCGTGACAACATGAAGGACATTCGCGCATCGACGACCATAATGCGTGAAAATATGCGCAAAGAAATGGAGAGCCGCCGCGAGCACCTCCGCGCATCAACAACCGAGATGCGCATGAAAATAAAAGATGAGGCGGAACTTAAACGTTTTGATGCCAAAAAGAAACGAGTGGAACTTCTCGGCACCCTCCTCGATGCCGCTGTCGCCCGCGTGCAGAAACTTTCTGATCGTGTTTCGATGGGACTTGATAAGCTTGCCGCTCAAGGCGTCGACGTCAGTACCTCGCGCGGTCATCTCGCGGACGCAAAGACAGAACTTGATGAAGCACGCACGAAGGTTCTCGCCGTAAAGGTAGCCGCAGATGCAATTCTCACAAGTACAAATCAAAAAGAAGCCATTAAAAATGCTGAGTCGCTCGCCAAAGATGCAAAAAAGGCAATCGAGGACGCGCATCGTTCTATCGCTGAGGCTATTTCTGCGGTGAAACCGGGGCTACGCAAGCCTCGTTCCGCAACAACGACACCCCCGACCGCGACAACAACCCAATAATTATTCACTCGCCAAACTTTTAGAAAAGTTAGGCAAATAAACATCAACATGGAACAAAACACCAACACCACCGGTCAAAACATGAACATGGGGCAACCGATGAACACCGACACCCCGATTTCCGAGAAGCCAAAGTCAGCCGGAACAACCATCGGCATTATCATCATTGTACTCATACTCGCTATCGGCGCATTTTACCTCCTCCAGCAGGTAAGCTCCACAAAAGAAGACGCGTCAGCTACCCAAAGCGAAGAGCAGGCAAGTCAGGCAATCTCCGCCTTCTCTACTCAAGGACCCTCAACCGATATGGCAGATATCGAGAAGGACCTCAACGCAACAGACTTCTCCAGCATCGATGCCAGCGCAAGCGCCCTCGCGCAGTAAGCAACAACGAGTAATCCTCTTTACAACAACCCCCGTTGTCAGAATCGACAGCGGAGGTTGTTGTTTGTTTTTCTGTTTGTTTCTTGCCAAATAGACGACAAAAGGTTAGAGTGGAATCCTGTATGACTGACATAAACACCACATTAAAAAACGTTTCCGACAGCGAGGTCGAAATCACTTGCGAAATCGCCGCCACCGCGTTCGAAAAGAACCGTACCAAGGCGGTACAAAAGATTGCCGAGGAAATTTCTCTCCCCGGGTTCCGCAGGGGACACGTTCCCGAAAAGACGCTCGTGCAAAAATTCGGCGAAATCTTCATTCTCGAAGAGATGGCAAACCTCGCCATCGACCATGCCTACCCCGCTATCATAGAGAAACACAAAGTGCACTCCATTGGCATGCCATCCGTTGCAATCAAGAAACTCGCCAAAGGAAACCCGTTCGAATTCACACTCACCTTTCCTGTCATGCCGGAGATTAAGCTCCCCGATTACAAAAAAATTGCACACGGGATTATGGAAATCGAAGAAGTAACTATCGTAGAGGACGAAGACGTTACGAAAGCAGTCGACGAAGTCCGCAAGCAATTTGCGACAAAAGACGCAGAAGACAGAGAAGTCCTCCCCGAGCTCACGGAGGAATTCATTGCAAAGTTCGGTGATTTCAAAACCGTCGAAGAATTCACCGCCAAAGTCCGCGAATCCCTCACGCAAGAGAAAACCAATCGCGCGCGCGAGAAAAAACGCGCGGAAACAATGGAAAAAATCGCCGACGGCATCACCGTGTCGCTCCCCCGCATACTCGTCGAAGGCGAGCTCGAGCGTATGGTCGCTCACTTCCGCAAGGACATCGAGCGGATGGGTATGAATCCCGTTAGAGGTCGCGAGGGCTCGCAGCGCGCCTCTACCTCTAACGGGATGAAATTCGAAGAATATCTCACCTCAACAAAAAAATCTCTTGAGGATCTTCGAAAAGAATGGGAGCAAGATGCAGAGAAACGCGTCAAAGTACAGCTTGCCCTCAATGAAATCGCAACCATAGAAAAACTCAAAGTCCCCTCCGAAGACCTTGAGCGCGAAGTCACCTACCTCCTCGAACACGTAAAAGGTGCCGACCCCGCTACCGCCCGCATCCACGTCGAAAACCTCATGATGAACGAGGAGGTGTTCAAGTTTTTAGAGGGGCAGAAATGACCAAAGAAAAAACCGGCATCACTGCCGGGTTTTTTCGTCACAAGAGCCTCGCATACGCTGGATAATTTTCTCTTACAACCCTTTTCCAATTTGCTGTTTCGTTGCCACCGCCAAGGTCATTCTTGTGGTATACAAGCAAGACACAAACTTTTTTTGCCTTCTTATGCACCGCAATAATACACCTGTCACCTGAAGCATGTCGAGATATTTGTGTTCCCGCAATTTTAAACTCCGTTTTACAAATCTTTATATCTTCTGAATCTATGATGGTTTCAGCGATACTTTTATTGAACAATAAATCAACAAACGTAAACTCAAGCAACAAGCCCTTCAGCGTGCGCTCCCAAGCGCCCTGATATTTCTTTGCAAATGTTTTTATAAAATACCTTTCCGCAAAAGGCTCAAAAATAACCTCGTATTCCATACGTTAATATATCTCGTTGGGATTTTCTTGCGTGAAAATATCATACGAAACAATATCGTTATCGTTAGCAAACATGTAAGGCATCTGGTTGTGGGTGAATGTCACAATATCAGCCGTCCGCTTCCCTTCCCATTTATCATTGATTTTTTTGATAAGTTTTGTTTCCTCTTTCGAAATTGCATGCAGATATGCCTTTGCCCCTCCTCGACTCTGTGAAACCAACATTGCTCCATTTTCAGTTTGTTCTATGGATATCTCGCCGGCGTCAAACATTTCATCAACAAGTCGAAAGTAGGCATCAGCAACAGGCCCGTAAGCAATCCTCCGATACTGCATCCCGCTCATACTCTGTAAATGTGAATAAAACCATGCAAAATCTGCAAAGTAGAGCAACTTTGCCAGTTTTGTTTTAGTTACCTGTTTGTTTAGCCGAAGAAATGCAAGAATCATTTGCTTATATTTCTCATAATCAGGAATCTCCCCACTTTCAAGCTCTTCAAGCGACACCCCTAAAACGCCCGAAAGTTTTTCAAATTCCCCAAGAGTGAGTTCTCTCTTCCCTTGTTCAATAGCAATGTATGATGGTCGCGAAACCCCTATTCTTTGTGCAAGTTCAGCCTGAGAAATCCCTTTCTTCATACGGAGCGTTTTTATAAATGATGCATATTTATTAATCATACACCAAGTATACACAACATATGTACGAAAAGCAAACACCTTGTGTCAGGAATTCATACAAAGTGTGTTATAATGAATGTGCTGGCGTAGTCGACCAGTGTAAAAACAACATTTATTATGGCAACAAATCCACCAAAAGGAGCTGGGAGAGTAGGCGCGGTTAAAGACCGCGACCAAGTATTCAACCCTCACAACAATCGTTGGACAAAGAGAGACAGCGAGAGGAAGTTTATGGACCAAAAAGCTGACAACGACCCGTTTAAAGGTGTACGTAAAATAAAATAGGTCAATTGAGCAAGTGTACCGGATTGTAGAGAGCTCGCGGAGAAGGAGGAACGATTGAGTTTCGGCTAATCCCCTACGGCGCTAGAAAAGCACGCTTCGTTCACACAAAACCCACGAAAGTGGGTTTTGTTACTTTATTTTTCTTCCCAGTCTGTAATTCTTAAATACTTATAAATTTTATCCATTTCAGATTTCGCTTTTGACGCCCCTGTCTTCCAATCATCTTCAGCGCTTATACTGACTGACAAAGTTAGCAAAGCGGGCTTAGCACTCTTAACATCAATGCCTCTAACCCTCAACCATAATTTTTCAAGTAGTGGTAAAGAATTGTACGCGCCAATTAGCTCCGTAGCAAAATTACCTATTTCTTTTCTAAAATTCTCAATCGCCTCATCCATTGTCCCATTCGGGCTCGACAAGCTCTGACTTTTCCCATACTCAAATTTATATAAAAATCCCCATCTCGCTAGCAGGGTATCTATTTTTGACATACACTTCTTAAACTCAACGATTGGGGAAATCCAAAGCTGAGAAATTAGATTTTGAAATATAAAAATCAAAACCCCAGAAATAACGATCAAAAAAGCTTCGCTGTTAATAATAGTTTCTATCATATTTCTTTATCTACCTCCCCCATAACCCTCCCCGTCTCCATAAGCGCAACAATCATTTTTTGATAGTGCTCAATGTCGGTGTTGGATAGCTTGCGACCTTGGCGGTCTTTGAGCCATTTTTGGGCGGGTTGGTAGCCACCGATGTAGAAACTCCACGCGACCTCTGGAACATTGCCGAAATATTGCGTGTCGCTGATGTACACATTACCGTCTTTGTATTTTGGATATCTCGCCTCGACCGTGTCGCTTCCCGCTTGTGAAAATGTCGTAATAAAGTTTTTGAGCTTTGGTGATTCCAAAAGATGTAGTGCGCGGAGTTCACCACCGAGAACAACAAGCTTTTTGAATGACTCTGCGTCTTGTGGATACGGCACACGCGGAAAATCAATCTTCAAAAACTCTTTGTATTTATCGCGATAACTTGGCGAGTGCAAAACAGCGTAAATGTAATCAAAAATATCTTCGGGCTTTGTTTTGCCGACAATCTTTTCTATTTCATCAACAATTTCTTTTTTGAAGTTTGGCGTTTTTGAACCGTCTTCGGCGTAGAGATATATGGGTGCATTAAAAGCATTCGTTCCCGTAAGAGGAGATAGGTAGATAGCTTCTGAAATATTTTTGGTTATAAAAACGTGCGCAAAATCTTTCCCTTTTGTCATTCGACTGAAAAGTAAACCAACATTGTCGCCTTCAAAATAATTTCCCATTATTTTTGTTCGAGGTCGCCATACAAGTTTATTATCAAAATAAGTGTACCGATTATCAAAAGGTCTATACGCAAGTGGTACTATTTTATTTGAATCAGTAGAAATTCCTTTCTTATTTTCAGAAATCCATTTTGCGTAATTTTTGCCAAGATCATATTTCTCCGTGAGAACCTTTCCTGAAATATCCTCATACAAAAAATTCTCAACCCTCTTTTGTAAAACTTCCCTGCTTTCATCAATAATAAAACCATCACCCATTGTCACAATACCGGTACTGCTCTCTTTAAAAAGCTCGTTCACACTAAACCCTTTTTTATATTCGCTATCTAGCTCACCTGAGCCTTCGGTCGCAAAAACCAAATTAGGCAAGCGAGATTCGAGTGTTATCCATTTTGCATCCTCAACAAAAAGACCATCTAATTGTTCAAATTTATTGCCACGCTTGCCCCACACATCAGAGCGGTACACTTTTGCCAATTCGCCTTTCTTTTTCTTTCCTGTTTTTACCGCAAGCATAATTGATACGCCTTGCTGTATCGCAAAAACATTTTCATCTTTGCTCCCGTCTGGCGATACTTCTTTCTTTTTTGCATTACCATGCAGATCGATGACATAAATAGAATCAAAAGTGTCCATCAGATGCCAACGCATCCCGCGAAACGTTGGGTTGTCGAGATAGCCGTGGTTGGTAATAAAACCAACAACACCCTCGCCGTTTTTTGCGATCATATCTTCTGCAAACGCAATGAATTTTACATAATCATCATTGAGCCAGTGCTTACGCTCTTGAAGTTTCTGTTTTCCACCCGGCTCAATTTTATATTTTTCAACCAAACTATTTGCGTACTTTGTTTCATTTGAAGACACCCCCGAATACGGCGGGTTGCCCATCACGACCATTATCGGCAATTCGTTTTTTACGCGGTTTGCTTGGTTGGATTCTTCGGTGATTGCCTTGCCGAGACCAATATTTGAAAACAAAGTATTTTCTTCTTCCTCGCCTTTTTCGAGCGAGTTGGTCAGATACACTCCGAGACGCGTGCTGTCGCTTATCTTTGCGCCCGATTCTTTTATGGTCGAGGAGAGCTTGAGGTGCGCGATAGTATACGACGCCATCATAAGTTCAAAACCATGCAGGCGCGGAAGCAAGTCTTCGTTCACATAGTTGTTCCACCTCCCCTCTTGTCCCACAAACGCTTTTTGAATGTGCTGTATCACCTCGTTTAAAAATGTGCCCGTGCCAGTGGCAGGGTCGAGCACTTGGACTTTGTGTACCGACACTTTATGCCTCTTGCCGTGCGCCTCTTTTGTTATTTCAATTTTTGAATTGTCGGCGAGACCTTGCGCGAGACCGAATTCCTTTTTCAAAATATCATCTACTGCGCGGACAATGAACCGCACAACAGGAAGCGGTGTGTAAAAAACGCCCATCTTTTTGCGCTCGGCAGGGTCATACTCCTGCAAAAAGTCTTCGTAGAAATGAATAATCGGGTCGCGACTGTCGTCTTTACCTACTTTGTAGTAGTTGTGGACAATCGCCTGAACGTCTGCGTTGGTAAACTCCTCGCAAAGTTCGTTTACGATAAATTCGACGCGCGGATCAAACGATGAGCCGGCGATGTGGTCGAAGAAGTGGCGGAGAAATGGGTTGGACGCGGGGACTAAATCACGCGCCTCTCTCCGCGAAAAATCCTCGGGTGTGTCATCGTAGTACCGCGCAACAAAAAGCCCGTACACGAGCGTCTGCGCATACATATCGGCAAACTTTTCCTTGTCGAGGTCGGCGAGTAAAAGTTTTTTGATAACCTCGTAAACAGAGAGCAAGTTTTCATTTTTTGTATTGTCTTCCTGTGCGAGAAATACTTTTATATTGTCGCGAATACGGCGCGCCTTGTGTGCCATCACCTTTGCCAAGACAGAGCCGGATTTTATTGGCTCCTTTGATTTTGTTATAAAATCTTTGATTGTGTCCTCGAGAAGCTGTAGTGCTGATTCATTCGTGGCGATGATTCCATTTTTAAGCTCGCCGATAACGACTGGGCTCATGTACGGCGTAGCGTGTCTGTAAAAACGAAACTCGAGGCCATTGGTAAGAATTATATTTGAATAACCATAATATCTCCCCATTTGTTCCCCTTTTTCGGTATCGTTAAGCGAAACCGAAACGTCTTTAGCTTCTGCATAGGCAACCACGGTTTTCCCTTTGGTAAAAACAAAGTCGGGTGCGCCATATTCGCTTCGCTTTGGCTCGTTGTGAACTTTTAATTCCGTTATTTTCTCAAACAACTCTTGAAGCGCAGGGCGGTATGAGTGCTCGGTGGCATGCCCGCTTGCGTGCGTTTCAGCGACTTTTTGTATGAAATTTTTTACTATTTGGCTCATAAAAGGAGTGGTGTCAGTATTTTCAAGTATACTCCCAATCGTTTTTAATACAAAACAGAGGCTACACCACGAGTACGAGGTGCACCGTCGCCTCCTTTTCATTCAAACCAATTTCCTGAAGATATTTTTCAAGCATGCTTACATTCTGCCACTTATTATGGTATATTACAAATATGTTAAAGACATCAATACAACACATGTATCGAACTTCACCTCTCGCAACAAACCGCCAGCGTATTTCAGTGTGGAAAAAGGCCCAAAAAGTGTGGAAAAATCGCAAGCAAAATCCTCTTACTGAACTCCGAAAAATGCGCGCGGAGTGGAAATAGTGCTTCCACGTACTCTTTATGTATACTGTCGACACAAATGCGGTTATTTACTATCTCAAAGGCGACACATCGGTAAGTAAACTGTTTGATGAGATAATAGGCTCTGGTGCACGACTCTATATCTCAACAGTAACCGAGCTCGAATTGTTCAGTCTGCCATCTCTCACGAACGAAGAGGCACGCTCCATCGATGCCCTGCTTTCCACTCTCACCATTATCCCTCTCGATTCGCGCCTTGCGCGTCTTGCAGGAGAAATTCGCCGTACTTACCGTATCAAAACCCCCGACAGTATCATCGCCGCCACCGCACTATCCACGGGCACTACGCTTATTACAAAAAACACCCGAGATTTTAAAAATATCGTTGGGCTTACGCTGCACCAAAACAGGTAATCCGCTTCATTTCCAATGTTACGGAATCTCGTAACATTGGAAAAGTGACTACTTCACGAGCGCGAGGGCAAGTGCGACGATGGCTGCCGTTTCGGCGCGGAGGATTTGGGTGCCGGTGGTGACGATTGGCATGCGGTGCGTGTGGAAAAACCCGACTTCATCTTCCGTGAAACCGCCTTCAGGACCAACCAAAACACCGACAGGGTCAGGCGTTGGTGTGGCGAAATACGCGCGGGCGCTTATTTCGCCACGCGGATCGAACATCACAAGCGGCGCCGGCGAAACTGCAAAACCTTCGAGAATTTTAGAAAAAGGAATAACCTCACCAAGGACGGGAACCGTCACTCGCCCCGACTGCTCCGATGCTTCGCGAAGAATTTTCCTTGCGCGCTCGTAATTCACGCCTTTCTTTTCACTTCTGCTCGCTTGCACAGGCACGATGCGCGTCACGCCAAGCTCGGTTGCTTTCTCGAGTACCATTTCAAAATTGTCTTTCTTGACGAGCGCGAGATAAAGCGTAACTTCGCGAAGCGGTGCAAGCCCCGAGGTGCGTTCGATCACCGCGAGCGTCGCTTCTTTTTTCGTAAGCGCACGAAGCTCGCATAGTATCTCATCACCCATACCATCAAACATGATCACGCGACTCCCCTCTCCCATACGCAAAACATTCCGCCACTGACTGAGGAGCGTTTCATTGACAACACTAAACTCCCCCGCCTGCGGAATCTTCTCCTCTACAAAAAATCTATGTAAACGCATAATAACTATTCAAACAAATACGAGTGTGTGCCAATATCTACCAAAAGCAAAACAAGTACATCTTTTTCTTTACGATACAAAAGTAAAATATCATTCTGTACGTGGCATTCGCGTATTCCGATAAATTCACCTTTCAGCTCGTGGTCTTTATATTGAGGAGCAAGTTTTTCATCACTCTCGAGGAACCTAATAACTTCCTTATGTTTCCTTACATCAAAATCCTTATGCTGAGAGACGCGCTTAAGCGACTTTGCATATTGATTTGACGGAATAACGTGATACATACTTATTTGCCAAGAATATCACGAAACATCTCGTCCACATCGTCGTACCCCTTAATTTTGCCACTTTTATAATCTTTAAGAGTTTTTTCTGCTTCGCGCACAAGCGCGCGCTTCTTTTCCTCAGGCCAAAAGTCGGCACTCATTACCGGAAAAGGAATTGATTTTGTATTTACCACTTGAGCAAGAAAAAGCTTCACCCCGGTCGACATGTCCAAGCCCATAGACTTAAATGTCTTATTTGCCTCATTTTTCATCTTTTGATCCAATCGGATTTGCAATGTTGTATTCATATCAAAAGTATACACCCTCAAAACTTCTTGTCAATACATTGTCATTACATATGAAGATTCCACTTGTTTTCCTTGCATCCGCCCAAAAGTATGGTACGATGCACCATATGTCATATTTAATACCAACCGTTATCGAGAAATCACAGTTTGGCGAACGCGCATACGATATTTACTCGCGCCTTTTGAAGGAGCGGATTATTTTCTTATCAGGCGTAATAAACGATGATTCTGCGAACATCGTCATTGCCCAGCTCCTCTTTTTGGAGTCCGAGGATCCCAAGAAAGATATTTCTCTCTACATCAACTCGCCGGGAGGTTCTGTTACCTCTACGCTTGCCCTGATTGACACGATGAACCACGTCAAACCGGACGTCTCAACCATCTGCGTCGGACTCGCCGCATCGGGCGGAGCATGGCTTCTTTCGTCAGGCGCAAAAGGTAAACGTTTCGCTCTGCCAAATGCCGAGATAATGATCCATCAACCGCTTGGCGGGACCGAAGGACAAGCATCGGATATCGCCATTACCGCAAAAAATATCTTGCGTTTGCGTGATATTTTGAATCGTATGATGGCAAAAAATACCGGCAAACCATTTACTCAAGTGGAAAAAGACACCGACCGCGACTTTTACATGTCTGCCGAAGAAGCAAAGAAATACGGAATCATCGACGAAATCTATAAACCACAGAATCCTCGCGGATAGATTCCTCTACTTTTCGCACGAAAAAGCCACTCTTCAAGTGACTTTTTCGTGCCGCTCGACATTTCCCTCAAACAACGTTAGTATAGAATTGTACCCTTGTATTTAAATTTGACACGTTTATTATTCATTTATCATTTAACCGCTCGCAACACCGAAGAAACCACGTAGAATCATTATATTTCAAGGCTTTGCGAGATCATTTATGGACATCAAAATTGCACTCACGCTCGGTGGTGTGATGGCGATTCTTGTGGGTGTAGCACTTGGCTACCTCTTGCGCTGGTTTATTTCCGTAAGCCAGCGTGGGTCAGTCGAGCTCGAAATAAAGCAAGTCCTTTTTTCTGCAAAAGAAGAAGCACAGCGAATCATCGAGGAAGCCGACAAGAAAGCCGAGACACAAGAAGAAGAGCTAAAACAACAAGAAAAAGAGCAGGAACAACAATTCAAAAAGACAGAGGAACGCCTAATCAAAAAAGAGGACTTCCTCGATAAACGCCAGCTTGATGTTGCCGAAGAAGTGGAGCAAATAAAAGAAAAGACCGCCGAACTGTCGATGCTCCGTGAAAAAGTCGTCAAGGAAAAAGATGAGGCGGCGCACGAGCTTGAACGCATCGCGCGACTCTCCGAGCAAAGCGCCAGAGAAGAGCTCTTGAAGCGCACCGAGAAAGCATATGAAGAAGACATCTTGACACGCATCAAAAAGCTCGAGCGAGAAGGGAGTGCGCGGCTCGAGCTTTTGACTCGCGATATCTTGGCAACCTCAATTCAGCGTCTTGCGTCGTCCACCGCATCCGAAATCATGACGACTACGGTGACTATCCCTTCGGACGAAATCAAAGGAAAAATCATTGGCAAAGAGGGGCGCAATATCCGTGCATTTGAACGCGCCGCAGGCGTTGAGCTCATTGTTGATGACACCCCGGGGTCAATTCTTGTTTCATCCTTCGACCCGATTCGCCGGCATGTCGCAAGCGTCGCACTGCAAGCCCTTATTGCCGACGGGCGCATTCAACCCGCAAAAATAGAGGAGTTGGTGGAAAAAGCCCGCGAAGATGTAAATAACACCATCAAAGAAAAAGGTGAGCAAGCCGCGTACGAATGCGGCGTGTTCAATCTTGATCCGCGCATCACCGCAATCTTGGGACGTCTTCATTTTCGCACGAGTTACGGACAAAACGTACTCCAGCATTCTATCGAAATGGCGCACATTGCAGGGATGCTCTCCGAGGAGCTCGGCGCAAATGTCGCCGTAGCAAAAGCGGGTGCGCTTCTCCACGACCTCGGGAAAGCCGTCGATCACGAAGTACAAGGAACGCATGTGGAAATCGGCCGACGCATTCTCCAAAAGTTCAGCGTTGATCCGCGTATCATCCAAGCGATGCAATCACACCACGAAGAGTACCCGTATGAAACGCTCGAATCAATCATCGTGCAAACCGCCGATGGTATTTCTGGAGGGCGCCCAGGCGCACGCCGTGATTCTGTAGAAAACTACATCAAACGCCTCGGTGATCTCGAGGGAATCGCCAAATCATTCCCCGGGGTCGAGAAAACCTTTGCCATTCAAGCGGGACGGGAACTCCGCGTCTTTGTAAACCCCGAGGCGATCACCGACCTTGAAGCGCGAAATCTAGCCCGAGAAATAGCGCTCTCTGTCGAAAAAGAGCTTAAATATCCAGGGGAAATCAAGATTGCGGTCATTCGCGAGTCCCGCGTCATCGAATACGCGAGATAAGAAGTTGCGGGACGTGTAAATAAGGGAAATATTGTGACACACTTTATGATTTTTAACAATATTCTTCGAGACCCTTGTAGCTATTGCGTAAAAAATAGCCCAAAGGTATACTATATAACAAGGCCGTCAGAGAGAGATGAAAGGCTCTCGGGCGACTCTGGTCAATGCAGGATAGGAATTTTGTTTAATATTAAAAGGTTTTAATCAGATATCATTATGAACAAAACAGCAATCGTTGAGCTTATCCATGAAAAAATGGGTGGCACAAAAGTTTCCGCAGAGCAAGCAGTAGATTCGATGCTCGAGGCAATTGTGAAGACACTGAAAAGCGGTCAGGAAGTTTCTATTGCAGGACTCGGAATCTTTTCCGTAAAGCCTCGCGCAGCGCGCACAGCGCGCAACCCAAAGACGGGAGAAGCTATCCAAGTCGCGGCAACCAAGGTTCCCAAGTTCCGCGCCGCAAAGGCACTCAAGGACGCGGTGAAATAAGGTTTTGGTTCTTGTGGAAATAGGAAAAAGGACGCTACCTACAGGTAGCGTCCTTTTTCGATCAATAGATCAAACCTTCTCTCCTTCTATGATATGATACTTTGAATTACGAAACTCCGCAACCTGACTTTTCCACACCCATGCCAAACAACCGCAGTCAGGTGCGGTCTCTACAAAAGTAAATTTTTCTTCAAA
>LCOP01000010.1 GCA_000996605.1 Parcubacteria group bacterium GW2011_GWA1_47_8 | reverse complement strand
GTTCTAGGCATCGATCCGGCTACAAATCTTGCCAAAATAGCGGAACTCAAAGGCATTGACGCAGGCGAATTCCCCGCTGTACCCGCCTACCTGGAGGGCGAGGGCGTCACCGTCGCTATCCCCGCTGACGTTCTCGCCTGGCTCTGCAAGTTCGCCGCGAAAGATGGGCGAACCGCCAACGGCGGGTGTCAGCCTCTTGACACCCTCCAAATCGAAGTCGAGGACGGCAAAGCGTCCTTTGTGGCAAGCGATGGCGTAACGCTGGCCCTTGCGGAGTATCCCGCCCAGGGCGAGGTATCCGCCAACTTCCCCGTCTTTTTCCCAAATGCCGCACCGAGTGAAAATATTTGGAAGCCCCCCGAGTCAGTCATCGTAGGCCCGTGCCACTGCATGAATTTATGCAGTCCTCCGGCATCGTGCAAAATTTTTTCTCCCGGCTCAAGATAGAGATGATAGGTATTGGCAAGCACGACCTGGGCACCCAAGCTCGCGACCTGTTCGGGCGTGAGCGACTTCACCGTCGCCTTAGTCCCCACGGTGACAAAAGCGGGGGTGTTGATCATCCCGTGCGGCGTTTCGAGCACCCCCATCCGTCCGAGCTTCCCCGACAATTCTTTCGTTACTGAAAAGTTGGTGGACTTCATTGAAATCAACTATATCAACTCTTCTTTATGAACACAAATCCACTATGTACGTATAATACGTATAATATACAATAGTATATCATACGTACATAGTGGAAAATCAGGCTGAAGGGTATTTTTGTGAGGCTAGGCTTAATGGTATTCTTGTAAGGCTATAATTTGCCACCCAGTAACATCATTATCATTTTCAGATAAGCAAAGCTTCTTTGTCTTCAGTGGCACGACTTTGAATGAAGTGCGGTTCCGGATTAGTAATAGTAATGCGTTCGTGCGTAAAAGAGCGCGCCATAGAGACCGCCGTAATCGTCGAGTTCCGCCTTCTTGATCTCCGGTATATCGGGCAGTTTAAAAATCTGCGCAAGATGCTTGCGTACTGCCGGAATGGGAATGCCGACATCTTTCATCATGGAACCACCGATGACAATAATATCGGGGGACCAGTGCATGATCGTATTGTTAAGTCCATACGCAAGAAACTTTGCAAGCTCGTCCCAGACCGCGTCGTCGTGGATTTCAAACGGCTTTTTACCAAAACGTTTTTCAATAGCAGTACCCGAGACGTATGCTTCAAGATCGTTTCCTTCGCATGTCGGACACAGTGTATTGTCGGGGTCAATAATCTGATGCCCCGGCTCAAACCCGTGCGCGCTTTCGTCGATAACCCCGCCGACAATACGCGCACCACCAACACCGGTACTAACCGTCAAATACACCACGATGTTTTTACCTCTCCCTGCGCCTTGAATTGCCTCACCAAGTCCGACAAGCGCGGCGTCATTCTCGAGCACAACCGGTACTTTGGAAGCTTCGACAAGAGCCTTTTTAATATCGTGCCCTACCCATCCCGGCAAATTGGGACTTTTGGCGAGCATGGACTTTTCGGCGTTGAGCGTCCCAGCGACTCCTCCCGCGATCGCCTCGATAGGGGCGCCATTTGCGAGATTCCCAATAATCCTCTTCAACACTTCAATTCCCCCTCCAAAATCCTTTGGCGTGGTGACTACCACCGGCTCCACGAGAAACTTTTTACGGTCAGCCGCGACAACGCGCATTTTCGTCCCGCCAATATCAAATAAAATATACATGGAGTTAGTTCTGAATTAAAATTGCCCGTGCGGGGGCGCCGTCAATTGAACCCATTTTAAGCGGAAATCCAATAAATGTATAGCCCCCCTCTTTCACCCCCGCGAGATTGATACCCTCGAAGATAGTAACACCTTTTTTAAGAAGCGAGGTATGTGGACGCTGATCGCTTCCTCCCCGCTTTTTTACAGACAATGAATCAATACCGAAAACAAGAATTCTCTTTTGCGCGAGATAGTCCGCGGCATCGCCATCCAAGTACACATAATCATCATAGAATGCGGCAAACCCCCTTTTTGAATTTGAGGTCTTTACAAGAATACGCTCCCCTTTTTTGATCTTGTATTTTTTGAGATCGTCTATCGTGATTGATTCTTTCACTTTGCTAAAATCCAACACGCGACATTTCCCGATGTATGTGGAAAGCGGAATATCAGACACCCCCTTCCCGTCTTTGAACACATGCCGTGGTGCATCGATGTGTGTACCCGTATGGGTTCCCATGGAAATATCCGATCGTACCGAAGTTTCCCCCTCTACCCTTTCAATGCGCACTTCGGGATTGTTGGGGTACACGATCATGCCGTTCTCGAGCAAAAGTGATATGTCGAAGATTTTCTTACCACGCATGATTTTATTCTCCCCCCTTCTTCTTTACCTCATGCCCGCCGAATTGGTTGCGGAGCGCGGACACCACTTGCCCAGTGTAGCTCGGATTCTTTTGAGAATCTTCACGAAACTTGAGCGAACCTTCGATGATGGGCACGGGGACGCCGAGCTCTTTTGCTGTCTCGACCGTCCAGAGGCCCTCGCCACTATGAGATACCTTGCCCGAAATCTCTGCAAGGTCTTCGCCGTACACGTCGAATGCGCCCTTCATCCACCCGACGAGCCGCGACTCAATAACGCTCTGATGATTATACAGTTCCGCGACCGCGGAAAGGTTGAGGTCAAACGAAGATTTCTTCAAAACCTCAAACCCTTCGCCGATTGCTTGCATCATACCGTACTCGATGCCATTATGCACCATTTTGACGAAATGCCCCGCGCCCGCGGGCCCTATGTAGGCAAATCCGTTCGGCACGGAAATATCACGGAAAAGCCCCTCGTACGCGTCAAAATTTTTTTTCTCTCCGCCGACCATTGTGCAGGCTCCTTCGCGTGCACCAGAGGGTCCCCCACTCGTTCCTGCATCCATAAAATTGATTCCCTTTTCCGAGAGTTCTTCTGCATGGCGTATCGAATTTTTATAAAAAGAATTTCCGCCATCAATAACCGTATCGCCTTTTTCCAAGAGTGGTACAAGCTCCGTCAAAACGCTATCTACCGCCTTGTGCGGCACCATGAGCCACACGAGCCGCGGTGTAGAGAGCTTTCTCACTACTTCGACAAGCGAGTGCGCGGGGATTGCTCCTTTCCCCGCAAGTTCCTCCACGGGAGCGGGACTGGTATTGTACGCGACAACATCCCACCCCTTCTCCAAAAGTCGAAACGCCATCCCCTTTCCCATTTTCCCGAGCCCGACATATCCGATTTGCTTTTTCATTCCCCTATCATACTATGTTTTCGAGAGTAATTCTACATCCGGTCCGGCACTTCCCTTCTTGTACTGATGAAGCGGCAGGTCTTTCCAGAGTTCGAGGATAGGTGTAATAAAGTTCCATGCGGCAAAAATCTCTTCGGTGCTCATGAATAATAGTTGGTCACCCGCAATACCATCGAACAATACTTTTTCGTACGCATCAGTAAGTCCTGCAACCGCGCGATATGAAAATGATAACTCCTTCGGTTCAAGATCAAGCGTGAGTCCGGGTTTCTTCGCCCAAAAGAGAATCGAGATTCGTTCGTCAGGTTGAATTCTGAAGGTTAAAATATTTTGATGATGATGTTCCGCCTCGGGAGGACACAGACACGTTTCTGTTTTCTTAAAATATATTTTTATTTCTGTCTTGTCTTCGTGCATCCCTTGACCACTTTCAAGATAAAACGGCACACCCTGCCATCGTGGGTTATCAATGAGTGCTTCGATTTTGAAATATGTTTCTGTTTGCGAATCTTTTTCTACACCAGAAACGTCTTTATATCCTGCGTATTGTCCACGCACAACGGCATGAGAAAAGGTGTCTTTAGTGAAAAGGCAGAGCGCTTTCAATACGGAAGCTCGAGCGGCGCGGATCAGGGTGGCATCGAGTTCGAGCGGATCTTCCATTGCGATAAAGGCGAGCATCTGAAGCACGTGATTCTGCCCTACGTCGCGAAGCGCTCCAACACTATCATAAAACGCGCCACGGCCATCGATACCGCTTGTACCAAACATACTGATCTCCACTTTCTCTATATAATCTTTGTTCCAAATCGGCTCGAAAAGAAGGTTGGAAAAACGAAACATGAGAATGTCCTGCAAAACTTCTTTTGCGAGATAATGATCGATGCGAAAAATTTGTTCTTCTTTAAAAAGTTTCCCGAGAATTTGATCGAGCTCTTGCGCCGTCGCAATATCGTTCCCAAAAGGTTTTTCCACCAAGACGCGCGTCCACCCTGTTTCATCATTACATAGGGCGGTGAGATCAGACTCGGCAAGATTTTCAAATATCGTCTTGTAATGCAGAGGAGGGACGGCAAGATAGAAAAGTTTGTTCGCGCAGGTGCCAAAGATGGTATCTTCAACGGCAAGAACATTCGCGAGGCGCATGTACCCCTCTTTGACGTCAAACAACTCTTGCACATAGGAGATGTGCGACAAAAACTCCTCGATACTTTTTGCATCCGTCGCGCGGCTTTTTTCCTGAAGAATTATTTTCACAATATCTTGGTATTCCTCATGAGATAAGCTTTTGCGTGATACACCGATGATTTTGAACAGATTGGGAAGGAATCCTTTTTGATACAGGTCGAAAAGCGCCGGGATGAGTTTTTTTCTGCTCAAGTCTCCCGTTGCGCCAAAGACAACAATACTGGTCGGTCTCGTCATAGATTCTTTTTCCATAAACACGTTTGTTAATTCTCGCTGTAGAGTGGATTACATTTGAGACAGATGCCCAGCTCCTCGAGCTTGTCGAGATAGCGAACGATTGTCGTGATGAACTCCGCATGGCTCCACGTAAGCGGCATTGCGGAAAGCTGTTCACCGGTGTAGGGGTGTAGTTGCTCGGGAAACATCCCCGAGGGGCTTGCGTGTTCCGTCGCCCACGTGAGCCATTTCTTCGCTTGCTCAAAATCGGCTTCCTTTTTGGCGCGGGCGATATAATATTGCGCAAGCCACAACGTCGTAATAATCCACGGATTGCCCGGCACATTGCTCGTGATTTGAAAATACGGATCGCCTTCGTAGCGAGCGACTCCCGAGACGTTCGTCTTGCAGAGCAAGCGACTTTCCACCTGTCCGATCGCGCGCGTCAGTCGCTCATCATCGATATCGAGAACCCCGAATGCAAAAATGCCGTACACGCTCGACATATCGAGGGTCTTATCGTAGCTCATCGTACCCGCATCGTCAACGTTGATCATTTTAATAAAAGTTCCTTGCGTTTCGTCATAGAGATGCGTGAGTATCGCTTCGCGAATTTCAGCGGCCGCGGTCATATAGGTGTGCTCGCTTTTTTCTTTGCCGAGGAGTTTTGCAAATTTTGCAGCGGCGTGAAGTGCGCCATACACGGACGCGGCAGTAAAGGTGTGAACGCCGAATTTCTCTTCCCAAAGATCGTACGAGGCGCGGGGTAGATGCGTCTTTGCGTCGCGATATTCAACCATGAAATCAGCGGGTTCTTTTATGAGTGTATTGTAGATACGTTCAATGAACTCGATATCCTTTGACTGTACGTAATGATTCCAGAGCGCATGCACCACGAGCGCCGTCTCGTCTTCCTGAACGGGAAGTTGTATTTTCCCCCCGCGCATCCACGGATGCCACGAGCTCCCGAGTGATCCGTCGGGACGATATTTGTGCATCAAGTAGCCATCCTTAGTGATGATATCGTTGCAAAAATTAAAGAATCGTTCAGCGACATTTTGATCCCCGGTCATATCGAGCGCGGCGGCAGAAAATGCGCCATCGCGCGGCCAGACATAGCTGTAGGTGTCACGACCTTTCTGCAACATATCCGAGTCAGCGGAAGCGATAATCGCGCCATGATCATCCGCATGAGAGCGAACCATGAACAAAGATTTCCTAAAAAGCGTCACTTCACGTTCACTAAGACCATAAAAGTTGAAATTATTTTTCTGCACCCACGCATGCCAATAATCCCGCGTGGTGCGCACGAGATGCTCGGGCGTCTTGATGAGGGTATATTCGTTGAGCCCGAGTGCTCCCTCAATTGAGGTCGCGACGGCAACCCAATAGTAGATTGTTTTTTCCTCATGCGGCGCCAGGTCGAGATAAAACCCCAGCATGGAATCCGTCGGACCATGCTCGATTAGATTTTTGGCAAGTACTCCATCCCCCGCATCCACGAAGCTTCCTTCTTTCCCTTCAATCTTAAAAATACCGGTTGTGTAGTCGTCAAAGCCGCCTTTGTCTGAGATACCGTTAATGAGAAAAACTCTTCTGCCATTATAGTGAATGACAACATGATTGCGCGGGTCATAATACGCAGTATCACCACGATGAGACTCGTAGATTTCAAATTCATGGCCAAAAAAAAGTTTAACGATACGTGCGCGATCAGTGTCATTCGATACGGTCACACGGCGGAGAAAAATGTTTTTTTCGTTGTAGACGGTATCGAGGAAATGGAGTGCGACTCCGAGAGCTTTGTTGACCGCGGTGGTCTCGCCGATCATGGATTCGTTCGCGTAGTTGATGTCGATTGCCCAATTAGAATGATCAAACCAATTTAATTGATAATCCACAAACACACCAATGCGGTGCGTGTAGTGTCCCCCGACATGGTTCTCGAGCCCTACATAGGGAAAGTAAAAATCGCGCACCTGCGCGCGCATGTCAGTGCATACAAGCATCGTACCGTTCCCAAGCGAAAGAGATTTTGGCATACCTACAGTATACAACTAACAACTGACAACTGACAACAAAAAACCGCTGTCGCTTAAAGAGGTTGCGCTCAAGAGAGACTTTTTATAAGAACCTTTTTTGGTTCGTTGGCAGTAATACGCCTATGGTGTTCAGTCGTGCGAAGCCGCAGATCTTGCACGGCATTCATATACGCAATAAATGCTTCGTAGGGAGTATTGTAAGGATTAAAATATTTATGCACATCGCCGTCGTTGAACCATTTGGTGCACATATAATAAAAATGGTCCGAGGTTTGAAGTTTGCGCCAATCGTCAATGAGCTTGTCATCACACGTTCTCAACACCTCATTTTCAAGGTTGTAGATGCTTTGTATTGCGCCGTGTTGCATCGGGTTAGAGAGCCATGCGGAAAGGTCGCGCTCGACATCCGCCCATGACATAAAGTTATGGACATCAAGCAGGGATACCGGCTCGTAGCGTTCTATGGCCTCGCTCGGTGTTATGAAGTCATTGTCGGGGTGTTTGTATATTTCCTCGGGTAAATGACGGAGGAAATTAAAAATACCGGTATCTTCCCATTGATGTTCACCGAATGTTTCGTAGTCCATAAAGAGATTGATAACGTTGCCATTGCCATTGACCTGGTTCGCCCAGTTGGCAAACTTTGGCGCAGTTAGTGGAAAGTCCTTCCAGTCTTTAGACGAAAAACGAAAAGCAATGTCGTCCGAGAGGCGATAGTTTTTGAGAAGGAGCTTGATGTTTTTGGTGCCTTGGGGGCGATACAAGAAATTTGAGCTCCTCCACCCGAGCACGTGGTCGGCACCCTCGGCGATAATGCCTTTGTATCCCATATTCTCCACTTCCACCGCAAGCGCATTGTTGTAAATAAGCTCGGTATTGCGAAAGACGGTCGGCGTAACATCAAAGAGCCTCTGAATTTTCTCTCGGTGGAGCTCCACTTGGCGACGGAACTCTTTGGGGGAATAAAGAAACGAGAGCGAGTGGTAATACGTTTCCTCGAGGACCTCCGCGCGTCCCGTTGTCACAAGCTTTTGAAATGATTCGAGTGTCTCGGGGCTAAACATTTCAAGTTGTTCAAGGAAAACTCCAGAAAATGAGAAGCTGATTTTAAATTCCGGATGCTTGTTGAGGAGCTCGAGCATGACTGCATTTGCAGGCAGGTAACACTTCCCCGCTATTTTGTTTAAAATCTTTTTGTTGTTGATCGAGCGGTCGGAATTGTCATTAAAATATTCGCTGTCGTTCCCCACGTCAAACACGCGATAATCTTTGACCCGAAAAGGTTGGTGCACTTGAAAATAAAAGCAGACGGAGGCCATGGGGGTAGTTAATAGTTAATAGTCATTAGTCAAGAGGAAATACAAATACATTGTAGCAGATTTACTGACCTTTTCCACATAGGTTAGTAAAAAAACGGGTAGACATGTTGCATGGCTGCGCGTTTCAGTTAAATATAGCTCATTTCAGAAGAACCGCAGTTACACATGATTTTCTCGTAGTAATCAATGCATTTCTTGCTTGCCGCGTCCCAGCTCACCTGACGCACTTCGTTACGGCTGTTTTGCCACAGGGTATCTTTGAGCACCTGATGTTGTACTACACTCAATATCTTATTCGCCATGTCGTCAATATCCCAGAAATCGGCCTTGAGCGCGTGAGTAAGAACTTCGGAAACGCCCGATTGCTTGGAAATAAGGACGGGCGCACCGGCGATGATTGACTCGAGCGGCGTCAGACCAAACGGCTCGGACACCGACGGCATGACAAAAAGATCCGCCGCGCGATATGCGGCGGTGAGATCATCTCCGCGCAAGAATCCTACAAAGAGCACTTTGTCCGCGATCCCCGCATGCGCCGCCTCCATCATCATTTGCCGCTCCATGTCACCGCTTCCCGAAACAAGAAAGAGCACATTGGGGTCGATATCGAGAACACGTTTTGCGGCGCGGATAAAATACTCCGGACCTTTTTGAATTGTGATACGCCCCGCAAAGAGCACGATCTTTTGTCCCGCACGTTTAAGCCCCGAAAGATGATTGGGAATATTCACATAGTCAGCCTCGTCGATGCCGTTGTGCACCACTTCGATCTTATCCGCGGGGATACCGTAGTTTTGCATAATCTTTTGTTTGGTGAAATTGGAGACTGCGATGATACCGTCCGCGCGCTCCATGCCGAGGCGCTCGATGTTGTACACTTCTTGATTTGTCCCTTGCCCTCCCGTGCGGTCGAATTCCGTTGCGTGCATATGTACAATAAGTGGTTTACCGGAAACACGCTTTGCCTCAAGCCCCGCAAGGAATGAGAGCCAGTCGTGCGCGTGGATTACGTCAAAGTGTTCTTTCTTTGCGATTTCGCCTGCGGCAAGGGCATACCGTCGCACTTCGTCGAGAAGTGTTTTTCCGTAAATGGCGGCGGTAATCGCATCCCGTTCGCGAATATATCCCTCGGACGTAACGTAGGGTTTCAAGTCTGACTCGATGGTATGAAATTTTATGTGTGATGTATCAGCAAAGACCATATCCATGAACGAGGCGGACACATCGACTTTTTTGGGAAGCACGAACACGACCTCGACTTTTCGTGCGGCAAGTGCGCGAGACAGACCAAAACAGGCAGTTCCCAAACCGCCGCTATTGTGAGGTGGAAATTCCCAACCAAACATTAATACGCGCATAATATAAAAAGAAATAATATTTCTTGCCTTCATTGTAACACACGAAATGCTACAACATTGGAATATAGTATGGGGATAACTACGCTTACACGACTTTTTGTTTGTGGTGTTGTGTACACAAGGTTGAAAAAATATATTTTATACAACAACGATACTTTTATGCTTAATAATCACGTTTATAATCTGCTTCTACAAGCGACAGAGGAACACAAAAGCTTGTGACGCATCAAAGATGAGTACAAAAAAACGCCGCGGACTGCACCGAATGTCAAAACTTTTGGGCGACGCTTGAAAAAGACAAAGAGCAGCATGTGCAAGACCTCGAGGTGTTGATCAAAAAACACCTATAGGGGTATTCACCATTGACCGCTGAACCGCTTCGCGGGATTGCCACACCGTATTTTTTATGATATGGTGTAGTTTCTACGAAGCCCCGCTAGAGACCGCGGTTGCTTGGGAAATTAAGAAATGAAAATTAAAACTATCCCTAAAAAAGAAAAAATTGAAAAGACGGAACGACCACGACCTGTCTCTAACGGGGTGGAGCCACTTGAATTCCCTATTCGGTTGAATCGTTATCTCGCCCACAAGGGCTATACGACAAGGCGTGGTGCTGATTTGCTGATTACCAAAGGTCTTGTTACGATAAATAGCAAAGTCGCCACGCTTGGCACAAAAGTCTCTAAAGACGACGTCGTCGAGGTTTCCCCTCGTGTGATTTCAGAAGCGGACGCAAAATACCGCTATCTTGCGTACAATAAACCCCGCGGCATATCGACCGATTCCCAAGGTGGTACCCAGAGTATCACTGGTGGGCAACCGGCGCTCCGCGGGCTTTTCCCTCTTGGTCGCCTCGACAAAGATTCGCACGGACTTATCATTCTTACGAACGACGGGCGCTTGACCGAGCGATTGCTCTCCCCCGACCGCGCCCACGAAAAAGAGTACCTCGTGCGCGTTGATAAACCAGTCACCGACCGCTTCATCCGCAGGCTCGAGCGTGGTATCACCATTGAAGGGTATCGCACCAAACCCGCCACCGCGCGCCGTACTGGAGAAACCGTATTTCGTATTGTACTCACCGAAGGCAAAAAGCACCAGATTCGCCGCATGTGCGCGGCGGAGGGCTACCAAGTACAAGAGCTCACCCGCGTTCGGATTATGAATATTGCGCTCGGCAATCTCAAAGAGGGTGCGTATCGCGATATCATTGGGACAGAGCTCTTAACGTTAAAGAAAGACATCGGGTTATAAGAACACGCTCGGAAACATTTTCAAGAAAAAAGGTGTCGACCAAAAAGTATGACGCCAATCAATGTGGCACCTAAAGACGAGAGGAGCGTAAAGCCTGCCATCATATCCTTTATTTTTCCGACAGCAGGATCAATTGCCGGCTCCACTTTGTTGCAGAGGTCTTCGATTGCCGTGTTTATCATCTCCGCTGCAAGGACGATAGTGATGCACCCAATCACAATGATCCACTCAAGCCAATCAAAACCCAGGTACCAGCTTGTGATAGAGGCGACGATTGCACCCGTAATTTCAATACGAAAATTCATCTCCTCGCGCCATGTATTTCGGATGCCAAACAATGCCCATTTGATACTGTTCATGATGTTATTTTTTTAGAGAAGTGCGTAATGCATTCGGATGTTCGCTACTCCATGCGTAAAGAGTAACCGCGGCGGATGCGGCAACATTGAGCGACTCGCATTCCGGATTAAGCGGTATGGAGAGTAAAATATCACAAAGTTCGCGTGTTTTTTGACGGATTCCTTTTGCCTCATTGCCAAGGACGAAGAGCGCTGGTACATCAAACACTTCTTTACTCAAAGGATGATTTCCTGCTTCGTCGAGACCATAGATCCAGAACCCGCGGTCTTTCAAATCACGCACCGTCATATTCACATTGCCGATGCCGACGAGTGGCACACGAAACGCCATACCGGCCGACACCTTGAGCACCATGCCGGTCAACTGCGCTTGGTTGTGTTCAGGAATAAGCACACCGCGAATACCAAATGCTGCGGCTGAGCGAATAATCGCACCGACATTTTGCGGATCTTGTATTTCGTCGAGAAGCACGAGCGCGGTATCAGGATTGACCGTAAGCGTATCCGCAAATTCTCGATACGGACGGAGCAGTCCTTCAAGTGATATAATCCCCACGATACCTTGGTGCGCGGATTCCATAATCTCTTGCGGTAAAGCCCCTTGAGCGAGCACTCGCGTCTGTGTTTTTGTCTCATGGAGCAATTCACGCAATTCTTTGTCATCTACTTGTGGTGCGACAAAAACCCGATCGATTGCCCCAGGGATAGAGCGAAGTGCTTCGACAACCACGTGTTTACCGTAAATATAGGTTTTTTCTTGTGCCATAAAAGTTTTAGCAGTATAGCACAAGTAAGGTGTATCAATCCATTATCGTATAAAAATTCTCTTATTTCATTTTCGCACTATCCCCAGTTTTGACCTATAGGTCAAAACTGGGGATAGTACACCTTTTTGTTTCCCGAGATGAGTTTGTGCTAGACTAACGGGATGAAACGACAACCGCGCAAAGGCTCCAGCAAGAAATTTTGGGACAAGGAGTACGCCCAAAGTGGGCACATCGCGCTCTCAAACGACCCGAGTGAAGACTTAGTGAAATTCACGCGGTTCCTTGAACGCGAATTCGGGCGCAAATATTTGAATCCCCTTGCGTCGGTGACAGACCTCGGCTGTGGCAACGGGCGAAATCTCATCTACCTTGCCGAAACATACGGCATGCGCGGTGTTGGCTACGATATTTCGAGCGAAGCCGTTCTGCAAGCAAATCGCCTCATCAAGACAAAAGAACTTCCCATCGTGTGCTCCGTGCAGTCTATCGCAAGTTCACTCCCCCTCCCCGATACATCGCAGACGCTCGTACTCGACATGATGACTTCGCACTTCTTAAATAGCGAAGAGCGCTCGTACTTACGTGATGAGATTATCCGCATACTCCGTCCGGAAGGTTTTCTCCTTTTCAAAACATTTCTGCGCGATGAAGACACGCACGCCGAGCGACTCCTCCGCGAAAACCCGGCGTCAGAAGCCGGATCGTATATTCACCCAAAGATTGGTGTCGCCGAACATGTGTTCACCGAAAGGGAGATTGAGGACTTGTTCAAAGACTATTTTTTCATTCACAAGATCAGTAAGTCCCACCGCCATCGCGAACGCCTCGCCAAACGCCGGAGTATCTCCGTGTATGCGCAAAAAGTAGGTTGACCCGTATTCCCCTTTGCTTTTTGTACGTTATACTATCTCCATGTCGCAAAAAAAGATTATTATGATAGGAATGGTGCTTGGGTCAGTGCTCGGCGTGTACATTCCCGCCTTGTGGGGCGACAGCTCTTTTTCCCTTACGTCCGTTATTACGACGGCCATAGGAGGGTTTGGGTGTTTGGCTTGCCTATAAATTCACCACGGCTTTTTAAAAAACATCTACGGTATCGGATCAAAAAGATGAATAATGTATTGGTCGATCTCCCGCTGATCAAGCGTGTAGAAATTTTTGTTCTCGTCATGGAGCTTTGTCGCCAAAGCAACGCCGACGAATCGCCAATGCCATGGCTCAAACTTGTAATATTCGTTGTTTTTCGGGTATGAAAGGATGAACCCGTATTTATAAGCATTGTTGATAAGCCATATGTATGTCGCTACTTTCTCGAACGCAGAGACTGCGTCGGCAAGTTTCGACGTCGTGAAATCGACCGCTGTACCCAGCTGATGCTCCGAGTACCCCTGATCTGCGGAAAATTGATTTGCCGTCCCTGCTCCATACGTAACTTTGTAAGTCGTCTTCAATTGATTTTGCGTATCAAACGAGCGATATGCGGACAATACGGCGATATCTATTCCTTGCGCCCTTGCATCATCCAGCATCCTTTTGAGAAACTGCCACATATCTCTCTGTAACCATATTTCTTTTTGAGGACTGCTTTTGTAAGAAGGGTCTATCTGCATGAGGTGTTCGGGGCTGTAGTTTTCATTTAAAAAATATGTTTTTGAATATTTTGCGAGAAGCTGCTTGTCGGTCGTTACATATTTAGTAAGCGTCCCTACCGTGCCTTGAAGCTGTTCGACTTGATTGGTAATCACCCCGACTTTTGATTGTTCGTTTTGAAGATTTTGCTCAATGATATCACGCTCGGCTTTTGTCATTTCAAATTTTTGTTGGAATTCTTGCAAGGCGGCTGTTGTCGAGGCATGTTCTGTTTCAAGCGCCGCAAGCGTCCCCTCCATGGTTTCTTTTTGCTTTTTCAAAACATAGCCTTGATACCCCAAAAAAGCAAGGAGTAAAGCGACCCCGACAACAAAAAACCAAAACATATATTTTTTCCAGATGGGGTGGTCCATTAAGCAGTATTATAGCATATGCCAACAATAAGTCGAATGGCCTCACCAAAAACCTAACTATGGTAGGTATCGTTACCTCACGAAAAACCTAATCATGAGATACCCTTGGTGCATATGAATATGCATACAAA
>LCOP01000009.1 GCA_000996605.1 Parcubacteria group bacterium GW2011_GWA1_47_8 | reverse complement strand
GGCACCTTGACCAAAGCCGCACTCATCCGCTTCCAGGACGCCTATGCGGCAGAGATACTCACTCCTGTGGGACTCTCCCGCGGTACGGGGTTCTTTGGCCCCGCGACGATGCGACAGGTGGGGGCGATTGGGGGGAATAATTGACGGCTGACAAATGATGGGGAAATACAGGGGTGCGCCGCAGGCGCACCCCTGTATTTGCTTTTTCTTACGGAATCCGTATACTATTTCCATGCTTACCCTCAAAGGAGAAATCCGCGAAAAAAATGTAAACCTTACGGTGCTCCGCGCGCAGGGGTTTATTCCCGCGGTATACTATGGACACAAAGAAAAACCCGTTGCGTGCGTGGTTCCCAAGAGCGAATTCAAAAAAGTCTGGAAGGAGGCGGGAGAGTCTACTATCGTGGTTCTTGATACCCCCAAGGGCAAAGTGAACACTCTTATCCAAGAAGTGCAGGTTGATCCGGTGCGCGGCGAGCCGATTCACGTCGATTTTTATGTTTTGGAAAAAGGAAAGAAAGTGGAAGTACACATTCCTGTCGAATTCGTTGGTGTTGCTCCGGCGGTAAAAGATTTTGGCGGAACACTGGTGAAGGTTTTGCACGAGATTGAGATTGAAGCGCTTCCCGAGGATCTTCCTCACGGCGTGACGGTTGATATTTCATCTCTCGCTACTCTTGAGAGTCAGATTCTCGCAAGGGATATCAATCTTCCTAAGGGAGTTTCTCTCGTAACACAGGGAACAGATGTTGTTGCCGCTATCGCGGTCGCGAAGGAAGAAGTGGAACAAGCTCCAGTCATTGACCTTGCTTCGATCGAAGTCGAAAAGAAGGGCAAGAAGGAAGAAGAAGGAGAAGCAGAAACTATTCCCGCCAAATAGTATCTTTCATCTGGTGAATCAAAAAATCCCCCCGCGAGAGAGTATCTCGCGGGGGGATTTTTTGGTACAATGAGAAAACATGTTCAAGCGTTCAATCATCAAACTCCCCGTGGCTTTCTTGCTCCTTGTGTTCTTTGGGGGAGTAGGAATTCTTGGTGTTTCCGCTCAGACGAACGGGACAGATGTGCAGGAATACAGGGCACAACTCGAGGCAAACCTCGTAGTAATTGAAAAGGAGATCGAAATACAGCAGGATATCCTTACCAAAAAGCAAAAAGAAGGAGTTTCTCTTGAGCGCGATATTGCAATCCTTGACGCGCAAATTCAAAAAGCAAAACTTTCGATTCGTGCACGCACCATCGCGATTCAAAATCTTGATGCCGATATTGGTGTCAAAAAATCAACAATCAACAAATATTCTGTAAAAATTGACCGTGAACGCGAGTCGCTCGCCGGGCTTCTGCGTCGTACCCATGAGCTTGACTCCTACTCTATCGTCGAAGTCGCGTTGTCGGATAAAAAAGTTTCTGATTTTTTTGGAGATCTTGACGCATTTCAGTATATTGAAGACTCTATTACGGAATCATTGGGGGAAATAGGGGCAGCCAAAAAGACAACCGAAGAAGAAAAGGTGGCGCTTGAGGATAAAAAATCAGAAGAATCAGACTTGCGCCGTATCCAGGAGCTTGAGAAAAAGCGTATTGAGACAAACGAAGCAGAAAAGAAACGTATCTTGAAAGAAACGCGTGGACAGGAGAAGGTGTACCAGCAGACGCTAAAAGAAAAACAGCAAAATGCCGCGGCAATTCGTACAGCACTCTTTACTCTACAAGGGTCTGCGGCGATTCCGTTTGAGAAGGCACTTGCACTGGCGAAGCTTGCGGGAGAAAAAACTGGCGTGCGCCCTGCGGTAATCCTCGGTGTTATCGCCGAAGAGTCGAACCTGGGACAAAATGTGGGGAAGGGGACGTGGTCTGTGGATATGCACCCCACCCGTGATGTCCCGGTATTTAAAGAGATCTTGGCGCGCCTTGGTCTCGATCCGGATAAGATGCCGGTTTCAAAAAAAGTATGGTACGGATATGGCGGCGCAATGGGTCCCGCGCAGTTCATTCCTTCGACGTGGATACTCTACGAGGAGAAGATTGCAAATCTTACTGGCCATCGGCCGCCAAATCCGTGGGATCCGGGCGATGCATTTATGGCGTGCGCAATCCTTATGAAAGAAAACGGCGCGAATGAGAAAACCCCTGCCGCGGAGCGTCTTGCTGCACTCCGATACCTTGCGGGATGGAAAAATGCAACCAAAAAATCATACGCGTTTTATGGCGACGATGTGATGACTCTTGCCGCCAAATATCAGAAGCAAATCGATATTTTGGGTGGGAATTAAGCACTTGGCGGTTAAACCGCCAAGTGACAACAACACAAAGGCACAACCCTTATTCCCGTTTAGAAAAATGCATAAGAACTGGCATCTGTACAAATCAATCAATTAGTGCTTTCATGACCATAGGTGGTTCTTTGAAATGAAAACAATGAACCCAAAATTCTCTTGATTCATCAACTGAGGTTATCAAAATGAAGACGACAAAACCAAAAATTCTCTTGATTCATGGCTGGAATCATGCCAACTACACATCGCAAGGCTGTACAAATGCATGGGCAAATCGCTTCGCATTTACCTCTGCACTCTCTCAATATTTCGAAGTGGTGCCATTCAATTTACCGGGGTTTTGCGGAGAGAAAGATCCACAAGTTCCCTGGGGGCTGGATGATTTTGTTTCTTTTGTTGCGGAGAAAATAAAACAGGAAAAACCGGAGTATCTCTTGGGATATTCTTTTGGCGGAGCCGTTGCGCTCCGTTTTAAGAAAATTGCCAAAAATACTCAAGTAAATATTATTCTCGTGTCTCCGGCAATCGTCCGCCACTATGAGAATAAAAATCTAAATCTTACTCAAAGGATTCTTAAAACGTTACTTCCGGAAAATATCGTTGCAATTCTTCGGGATGTATATTTGACGAATATAGTCAAAAATCCATATTACTTACATGCAAGCGAAGTCATGCGGCAGACGTATCGTAACATCGTCTCAGTAGATCTAACGGATGATTTGGCGTCCCTTTTGGAACCAGTCTTCCTTATCTACGGAGAGCATGATACGGCGACACCTCCTGTGCTCATCAAAAATACTTTAAGCAAGTGCCTTGTCCGCCATAATGTACACATCATTCCGGGCGGTGGTCATGATATTGCAAATACGCATACGGAAAAATTAATCTCTATTATTCTCGAAATCAAGGAGAACATACATGAAGATCAGTTTGCAGATCCTGAAGCAAATTCTATCGGATGCTGAATTTCACGATGTGCAAGGAGACGAAGAGTTTGAAATATGTGATATCGCATATTTAAAGGATTTTGACAAGTTTCCTTTAGGAGTAAAAATTCTTTACTTTCTTGTCTATGAAGATAATCCGGAAATCCTTGGCTGGTACAATAAGCCATTTGATCGTTCTCGAAACCTTGCCAGACTGCGGGAGTTCAAAAATTTAGTTTTTGTCGCTGATTCTCGAGTAAACGACGAGCAACTTAGCGGCTGTCCGCATATTCGAGTAAATAACATCTATCAGACGATAGATGTTATTCGGCGCCATATTCTTTCCGGCGCATCCCCGACTGTTGTCGGCATGACCGGAAGTGTGGGGAAAACTACGGGTACGGCGTTGGTGGAAAGTATCTTGTCTCAGAAGTTTTCTTGCGGCAGGATATATTCCAAACGTCTCACCCCGCTAACCTTGTCGTCGTGGCTTGTGAATTTTCTTTTGCCAAGTCATCAGATCTTGGCACTGGAATATTCTATGTATAGAAAACATCATATAGGTAATCTCATTGAGTTGTTACGACCAAACATTTCTGTCTTCCTGAATATAAAGAATGTTCATCTTGGAGTGGAAGGCATCAATACTTTGCAAGATATTCTGGAGGGCAAAGCTCCGCTGGTAAAGAGATCTGATTTAGGAATCTTAAACGCTGATAATCCGCTCATCCTTTCCTTAAAAAGGAAGGATGATTTGATCTTCTCGTGCGAGAACTCAAAAGCAGACGCTTTTGTGAGAAGCGACGGGATATTTTCTTATTTGTATTTAAACCATACAAATGAAGTACTTTCGTTTGTTCCCTACATAAAGACAAAACTTTTCTATTATCAGGTGGCTGCCGCAGGTCTTGTGGGTAGCGTGCTGGGAGTTTCGGCTTCCGATATTTCCAACGCAATCAATCACTTCGTTCCCGCAGAAAACAGGATCCGGTGGATTAAGGTGTTGGAGAAAGATGTTTTGTTTGATGGCGATGTTACCAACAGCGGGAGATTGATTGCGCTTTCGGAACATGACTACCCAACGAGCTTGCTATTGATTCACAGCTTTAATTTTGGAGAAGGAGATACTGGACTCCAGATTGACGGACTTATGCAAGCACTTTCTTCTTTTACGGAAGTGAGGTTCTTGGATACTCCCGAAAATCGCGAAATAGTCTCAAGGTGTTCTTTTGAAAAAGTCTCGTTTTCTCTCCAATATGAGCTTTTTGCGGGTCTTGAGTATTTTGAGTTTAGAGTTTTTCATTTTGCTATGTACTACCGACTCCACAAGGACATGCAACATCTTGTGGATTTTATCCGCAGTTAGGTGGCTGCACACGCCTCACCCTCCGCGATAATTTTCGGAGGGTGTTTTTTTGATTTTATGGTTCTTGCTGTGCAACGCTTGCGTGACTGAAATGTTGTTGAGGTTGACTTTTGAAACGATTTTGCGTACAATGTGGGCATTAGTTAAAACCGCAGGGGCGGATTTTTTGTTTCAATTTTAGTAAAAATCTTATGGAAATTCGTAACATCGCAATTATCGCCCACGTTGACCACGGCAAGACGACCTTGACCGACGCTTTAATGCGCCAGACAGGTATGGTCGGGGAGGGTGCTTCTATGGACTCGAACGCGCTTGAACAAGAGCGCGGTATTACCATTTATGCCAAAAATACTTCGATTTTTTACAAAGACACCAAAATCAACATCGTGGACACACCGGGTCACGCTGACTTTGGCTCCGAGGTGGAACGCGTGCTTCGTTCGATTGATACCGTGCTTCTCCTTGTTGACGCGCAAGAAGGCCCTATGCCTCAGACGCGCTTTGTGCTCAAAAAGTCGCTTGAGCTTGGGCTCAAACCTATTGTCGTTTTGAACAAGATCGACAAACCTGCGGCACGTCCCAAGGAAGTGCATGACGAGGTCTTTGAGCTTTTCTTTGAGCTTGGTGCAAACGACGAACAGTTGGATTTCACGACTGTGTATGCAATCGGACGACAGGGTATCGCGAAGCGTAATCTTGAAGATGAGTCAACTGATTTGAACCCGCTTCTCGACGTGGTGTTGGAACAGGTGCCGCCCGCTCCCGCGGACAGTGCCGCACCCCTTCGCATGCAGCCGTTTAATCTCGCCTACGACAACTTCCTCGGGCGCCTTGCGGTAGGGCGTATTTACGAAGGCACAATCCATGCCGGTGAAACTGTGGTGATTAAAAAATCAAGCGGTGAGACCCGCACGGGCCGTATTACCAAACTCTGTACTTTTGAGGGTGTTGTACGCAAAGAAGTTCCCGAGGCGGTCGCCGGCGATATCGTGATGGTTGCAGGGCTTCCTGACATCTATATCGGCGAGACTATTTGTGCCAAGGCTGACCAAGAGCCGCTCCCCGCAATTTCTATTGATGAGCCGACCATCTCGCTCAATTTTATTGTAAATGACTCACCATTTGCGGGGAAAGAGGGGAAATTTGTAACGATTCGCCAGATTCGCGATCGTCTCGAGCGCGAACTCGAAGTGAACGTTGGGCTCCGCGTGGATTTTTCCGCGATGGATTCGTTCAAAGTCTACGGTCGCGGAGAGCTTCATATCTCAATCCTCTTGGAGCAGATGCGCCGTGAAGGATTTGAGCTTCAAGTTTCTCAACCGCAAGTTATCGTGAAAGAGGAAGATGGCGTTAAACTCGAGCCGTATGAAGAGCTTATCATCGACGTACCCACCGAATCATCGGGTACCGTGATTGAGAAATTGGGCAAACGCAAAGGTGTTATGTCCAACATGAAGGAGGAGCACGGCATCACACGCCTTACCTATGAGATTCCTACGCGCGGGCTTTTGGGATATCGGGGACAATTTATGGTGGACACCAAAGGCGAAGGTATCCTCTCGAGCCGATTTATAGAATTTCGTCCGTATGCCGGTGAGATCAAGAAGCGCGATGTGGGGTCCATGGTCTCCATGGCGTCTGGGAAGGCGCTCGGCTTCTCTCTTTGGAATCTTCAAGATCGCGGGGTAATCTATATTGCTCCTGCCGTCGAAGTCTACGAGGGGATGGTCATTGGCAATACATCCAAAGGCGAAGAAATGTCGGTGAACCCCACGAAAGGTAAGCAACTCTCCAATATGCGTTCTTCGGGTGCTGATGAGGCGATCACCCTCACGCCGCCGTATGAAATCACCATTGAGCGCGGGCTTGAGCTCATGAATGCTGATGAGTATTTGGAGATTACGCCGAAGTCAATACGCCTCCGCAAGCAGGTACTGTCTCGCTAAAACAGCATTCAGTATTCCGTATGCCGCCCAAGAAGTTATCCACAGTTGCGTACTTTGCAAGGACGTGGTAGGCTGAAACAGTAAGAAGTTTTCACTCAGTGCTTGCTTTGCTGCTTGGTTCTGGTAGGTAAGAGGGCGAGGAGAAAACAGGTCATCTTACTGAAAAAAAGAAAAAAGAATTAAGCAACACACTATGGCAAAGAAATTGTATGTAGGGGGTATCCCTTACTCAACCACAGAGGACGATCTTAAAGTTGCGTTTAGCGAAGCAGGAGAAGTTCTTTCGTCTGCGATCATCATCGACAAGATGACCGGTCGTTCGAAAGGTTTCGGGTTTGTCGAAATGGCAAACGATGCTGATGCTGACAAGGCTATCGACATGTGGAATGGCAAGGACTTTCAGGGACGCACGCTTACGGTCAACGAAGCGCGCCCTCTCGAAGAGCGCCCTCGCCGTGAGTTTGGTGGCGGAAACCGCCGCATGGGCTAATACCATCCTTCATGGATGGTACACCCGACCGAAAGGTTTAGGGTAATACCCACGCTCACAAAAAAATCCCCGCTGTAAAGCGGGGATTTTTGTTTGTGGTTGTGATGCTACATGATATACTAAATTGAACAACTTTGAATTATGAAATCCACATAAAGAAAGGTGCTCGGCATTTTGAATTACGAAACATGCGGGACGGGAGTTTCGTACCCCGAATTAGTAATTTAAAGTGAATAATAATCGTCCACTTTCAACTCATGATTCCTCTTCTCACAAAAACCCAAAAAGTTATAATTACCTTGGTACTGCTAGGTATCTCGGTGTTTTCGCTCATCATAAAGCTTAGCGGGAAGAGTGTCCTCTATGCTACCTTGAGAGGTACGCCGCTTGTGCTTGAGGTTGCCGACACCGACTCCTCGCGCGCGCGTGGGTTGTCCAGTCATGCACCGCTCGAGTCCGGACACGGGATGCTTTTTGAATTTCCTTCGGATGGCGGATATGGTATTTGGATGAAGGACATGTCGTTCCCCATCGACATTATCTGGCTCGACAAAGACTACCGTGTGGTTGATACGAAAACGCACGCGAAGCCGGAGTCATATCCGGAGATATTCATTCCGCGTGTGCTTGCAAGATATGTACTCGAAGTGGGAGAAGGTTTTTTAGATGAACATCGTATCAGCATAGGAGACATCCTTGAAATAACCAGTAAATAAAAGCATTTGAAAAAGGACGGGTTTACAGCCCGTTTTTTTTGTTTCGTCACAATATTTTTTTGAGTTATCCACCTACCGAAATTTTTTTTTAGGAGTACAATAAGGAGACGTAGAATAAATTTATCAGTGTGTGCATTAGCAATTTGTATCGTATGCAAAAGAATACCAAGCAAGCGAAGACATCAGCTGTCGTACCCCACAAAAGTCCCATCGTTAGCGTGCGCAAGCGTAGCGGCTCCATTGTTCCCTTTGATATTGAGCACATTGTGAGTGCGGTGAATAAAGCGATGCGTTCGACGGGAGAAGGGGACCGCAAAGAGGCGGAATACATCGCACGCAAGGTAGAATCCGAGCTGAAAAGAATCTCAAAACTCGTCAAAGATTTCATTCCTACGGTAGAGGGAATGCAGGATATTGCCGAAAAAGAGCTTATTTTAGAAGAATATGTGAAGACTGCCAAGGCATACATCCTCTATCGTGAAGAGCGTGCCCGAGCTCGAGAAAAACAGGGTGAAATACCCGAGGAGGTGAAAAAAATGGTTGCCGAAGGTAAGAAATACTTCCGCAGTCCCATGTCGGAGTTTGTGTATTATCGCAGTTACTCACGCTGGCTTCCCGAGCAAGGTCGCCGCGAGACATGGATCGAGACGGTCGATCGTTACGTGGCGTTCATGAAAGAAAACCTCGGTTCGAAGATGACTGAAAAAGAGTACGCCGAGATTCGTCAGGCGATTCTCGAACAACAGGTGATGCCCTCCATGCGGCTTTTGTGGAGTGCTGGTGATGCGGCGCGCAAGACGAATGTGACGGGATACAACTGTTCGTTTATTGCGCCGTCATGCGTACAAGACCTTGCGGAGATCATGTATCTTCTCATGTGTGGTACGGGCGTTGGCTACTCTGTCGAAAGCCAGAACGCGCAAATGTTCCCGCAGATTAAAAAACAGACTGGAAAGATGCTCCCCACGCATACTGTTGTCGATAGTAAGGAGGGGTGGGCGGACGCGTACGCGCTTGGTATGAACACATGGTTTAGCGGCGGAGATATCAAGTTCGACTATTCAAAGCTTCGTCCTGCAGGTGCGCGTTTGATGACGATGGGGGGCAAGAGTTCGGGTCCCGAGCCACTCATCTCTCTCATTGATTTTTCTCGTGAACGTGTCATGAAAAAGCAAGGTCGCCGCCTTTCAAACCTTGACCTTCACGACATTATTTGCAAAATCGGCGAAGTGGTCGTTTCTGGAGGCGTACGCCGAAGTGCCCTTATTTCGCTTTCCGATCTCGACGATCACGACATGCGCCATGCCAAGGACGGACAATTTTACCTCACTGATCCTCAGCGCATGATGGCGAATAACTCCGCCGTGTATTGGCAGAAACCTTCGAATGCCGAATTTCTCGATGAATGGGTCTCTCTCATGAAGGCGGGGTCGGGTGAGCGCGGTATTTTTAACCGTGGGTCTATCCCCAAGCAGATGCCGGCACGCCGTTGGAAGACACTGGAGAAGGATTTTGACACGTGTGGGACCAACCCATGCGGAGAGATTATTTTGAAATCCAAACAATTCTGCAATCTTTCTGAAATTGTCGCGCGCGCCGAGGATACCGAGGCGAGCTTGATGAAGAAAGCGCGCCTCGCATCAATCCTTGGAACCTACCAGTCTTCTCTTACGAATTTCGGCTATCTCTCGAAAGAATGGAAGGAAAATTGCGAAGAAGAGCGTCTACTCGGCGTTTCTATTACGGGGCAATGGGATTGCAAAACCGTTCGTAATCCCGAAGTGATGCGGAAGCTTCGCGATGAGGCGGTGAAGGTGAACAAAGAGTATGCGAAACGCTTCGGCATCAATCCTTCCTCGGCGGTGACGGCGGTCAAACCGTCCGGTACGGTGTCTCAACTCGTTGACGCATCTTCGGGTATGCACCCGCGTAATTCGGAGTATTATATTCGTCGAATTCGTATCGCGGCGACAGACAGCCTTTTTAAAATGATGAAGGATCAGGGTGTTACGTATCATCCCGAGGTTGGTCAGTCGGTAGAAAGTGCTGTGACGTATGTTCTCGAGTTCCCTGTTCGAGCACCCGAGAAATCGATTTACAAGAACGATCAAAGCGCACTCGAACAGCTTGAGTATTGGAAGATGGTCAAAGAGAACTTTACGGAACACAATCCTTCGGTCACTATTTCCGTAGGGGAGGAGGAGTGGATTTCGGTTGCAAATTGGCTCTACGAAAACTGGGAGATGATTGGCGGATTGTCGTTCCTTCCGCGCTCAAACCATGTGTATCGTCTTGCGCCATACGAAGAGATTACGAAAGAGAAATATGAGGAAATGGTTAAGAAATTCCCGGATATTGATTTCTCGAAGATTGTGAGTTATGAGCGCGAGGATCACACGCAAGGGTCGAAGGAACTCGCCTGTGTGGCAGGGATTTGCGAGATAGCGTAGGATTAACAACTAACATTTAACAACTGACAACTGACAACAAATATGGGCACGGGAGCAATGCACCCCGTTGTAAGTTGTAGGTAGTAAGTTGTAAGTAAACATTATGGCAAAAGGAAGAGACGCACACAAAGAAAAAAAGAAGCCCAAGAAGGGGAAGAAATAAGACAAGAGTTACATAAAAACTCTATTATATAAGGGTTTTTATGTAATAGCTGTTCTTTTTATAAAATTTGTGGTTTAATACAAAAGCCTGTATCAGGTGGTCGCTCTTGCGCAAGCAGGGGAGGAAAGTCCGAACACTCGCACGCATCACACAGTGTGTGATTGGCGCAGTTCATAGTCCATAAATGACTAAAAACTATGGACTTGCACATCGTGCTTTGCGCGATGCGTGCAACAGGGTAGCGGGTAATGCCCGTCTGGAGCAATCCAAGAGGTGCGAGCAGAGACGCCTCGGACGAAAGAAAGAGGCATCCCGTGGGATAAGAGCATCGGAGTAAGTTAAATTAGCTTGAGTTTCAATAGATATCAAATTATAAACGAGCTCAGGTGTTGTTATCCCATGGGATGAGTCCGTATGGCAACATGCGGGGTGAAACGGCTAAATCCTTACTCGGGTGCAAGGCCGTGCCGCGCGCAAGCGCGGAGTGCCGCTCGAGCGGTGGGGCAACTCACCGCCTAGATAAATGATCATCCCCCGTGGGATAAGAGTATCTGAAATAAGCAGTAATCTGAATTTTTGATAAATATCGGATATTGTGCAAACTCGGATGTTGCTATCCCATGGGGACAGAATTCGGCTTATCGATATAGGTATATGAAAAACCTCGGAGAAATCCGAGGTTTTTCATATACAGTTTTTTGAACTCATCTTTTTCGAGCTAATGGCCATTTAAGCAGTCTGTTTTGACCATTTCATATATACTACATATGGGTAAAACCATTAAAAACTACAAACCATGTCTAAAAAAACTGTCCCTACTGTAAAAATGGAGGGGTAAAGAAGAACGGGAAACGCAGGAATATACAGCACTACCGCTACACAAATTGCGGTAAGCAATTTCAAAACAAACGAAGACCTCAAGCTTTTGAGCAAAGTGTGTGGAGCGACCATGTATGGAAGCGCCAGACGGTGAATGATTTAAAAACTACGTATCACAAAAGCGAGAAGACCATCCGTCCTCGTACTCATGGATATCGGGTCGCATGTTTATTTGTTCGAATGAACATTCAAAATCCTGCGCGCTGTTTTTTATAAAGTATTGCTTCGAGGCGTCCTTTTTTTGTACAGCCCCCCACTAACATATATCCGTAGCTATAGCTACGGATATATGTTAGTGGGGTCAAGTCAAGTAGTAAATATCTTCGACAATTTCCCCAATTCAAGATATTATAGAACGCATATGACTTCGCGACAAGTGGCGTTTTTAGGATTTGGGATTCTGGTGCTCGTCCCCGCGGTTTTTTTTCTGGTGCGCAGTGATGATGCTATCATCAACACGCCACCGAAGAATCAGAGAGTTGTCGTGTTCGGCGATAGTTTGGTCGAAGGGGTAGGGGCAACCACGGAAAAGAAGAATTTTGTTTCGCTGGTTTCTGAGCAACTTCATCTCGAGATTGTAAATAAAGGGAAAAGTGGTGATACTACCGAAGGAGCACTCTCTCGCGTGGACGAGGTGCTGGCGGGGGGTCCCGGGGTGGTGGTCATTCTTCTTGGAGGAAATGATGTTATTCGGCGCATTCCTAAAAAAGAAACGTTTGCAAATTTGAGCACGATTATCGAGAGAGTTGAGCAATCTGGAGCGGCGGTGGTTCTCCTCGGTGTGCGCGGAGGCATCCTCGGGGATGGTTATGAAAAGGATTATCATGCGCTCGCAAAGAAATATCACACCGCGTATGTTCCTAATATCCTTGAAGGACTTATTGGTGATGCACGTTATATGTATGACGGTATTCATCCGAATGACCAAGGGTACGCGATTATCGCAAATCGTGTAGCAGAAGTGCTTTGGGAGGTTTTGTTGTAAGAAATCCGAACTTGGGGCGTCTTAATAAGTGTAGACACAATCATGCATGGTACGCAAGAGCAATTTTTGAAATGGTACGACCAGTTTTCTGATGTCATGTTTCGGCACTGCGTTTTCCGCCTGTCTGATCGGGAAAAGGCGAAAGATGTTACACAGGAAGCCTTTATCCGTTTATGGAAATATGTCGCCGAGGGGAATGAGGTCGTGAATGCGCGCGCCATGCTCTACAAGATCGTGAACAATTTGATCATTGATGAATACCGCAAGAAAGAACACGTTTCTCTTGACCGTATGAGAGAAGAAGGATTTGACCCGGGGTATGATGTGCGGGGGGAGATGGAATCGCGCGACGAATACCACCACGTGCTCGCAAAGATGGAGAAACTCCCCGAGCGGTATCGCGAAGTGTTGGTCATGCGTCATGTGGACGGGCTTTCGGTCAAAGAGATTGCGCGGCTCATGGGAGAGACGGAAAACGCGATTTCGGTGCGCATCCATCGTGCCATCGAAAAATTTAAGACAGGTTCTAAGTCACTTATCGACTAACTATTATGCGAAATACTATTAAACAACTGAAGAAGTCCGCCCGTGAAGTAGGTCTCGATACGAAAGAGCGCCTTATTATGCGTGCCAATATTCTCCGCGCGATGAAGGAGTATCCCGCGCAATCTCTCGCCACTGGACATATATACATGAGCATTTTGTCGCCGTATGTTTTGATGCGTAAAATGAGAAATTTGAAAACGATGCCACTTTTGGTCATTGCAGGGGTTCTTGTCGGCGGGACTGTTTCGTTTGCCGCCGAATACACCATACCCGGGGACGTATTGTACCCCGTAAAAGTTCACGTGAATGAAAATGTCCGTGGAACCGTAGCGGTAACCCCAAAAGCAAAAGCACAGTGGGAAGTGGAGCTCGTGGGGCGCCGTCTTGATGAGGTGGAAAAGCTTGCCCATAAGACCGGAGCATCAGAGGAAGCAAAGGAAACTGCACGAAAAAATATTGTCGAATATACGAACCGCGCAAAAGATCGCATCGCGAAATTTGAACAAGACGAAGATACGGAAGATGCGCTTTTTGTTGCAACAAAGCTTTCGGAGACACTTCGCGGGCATGAGACTGTTCTCGACGACCTTGTTTTCGATGAATCTGATGATTCTGGTGAAGATGTTCATGATGATATGCTTGGCGGGGGAGCAACCACTACACCTGAAGTTGCGACTTCAACGAGTGTGGTTGTAGAGAAAAATAAAGCGGACAAGCGTTCTTTAAAAAACATACTCAAAGAAGTACGTCAGGCTCGTGATAACACCGAGAGTAAAGTAACCGAGCTTGAGCAGAAGCGGAATACGGAGAAGGAAAAAGAAAGAAAGACGAAGGATGATCAAAAACACAGAAACAATAAGGAACAGTCTTCGCGCTCACCAAACGAAGAAATTCGTAATGTTCCAGATCAAAATGTTTCTCATGAGCAAGAAGTATTGATAAAAGAAAATTCCGACAAAAAAGAGCACAAGGATAGACAAAAAGAAGATGATGATGATGAGTAGCTCAGTTTTTTACACTGACGGTGAAAGAATGATATAATATCGCCATGGAGAAAACATGGTTGTGGGCGAAAAATATGACAAAGTGCAAGAAGCGTGGCCTCACTTTAATCGAACTCTTAGTGGTGATTTCAATCATTTCTTTGCTTTCCTCGATTGTATTTGCGGCGCTTAATAGCGCGCGGGAGAAGGCGAAGGTGGCAAAAGTTCGGGGATGACTAATGAAGTAAGTTTGTCTAGTGAAGATGCCGGTATCGTTAAAAAACCAATAGCTAAAGTTATTGATGATCCGGCTAACTGTCGGTGGACGAACACGGATATCTTAAAATGGAAGGGTCCCTATATGCCAGCGGTGCTTGACCCATGGGGGAAAGAATACTACGTTGACAATGATTATCACTTGAGGGCGAATTGTCCTCTGGGTACCGAGACTTACGTGCCTCCTATCATGGTTTTGGCATCTGGTGGACCCAATAAAGAAAATGGGGCTTCATATTTTGCAAGGGGTCATTATGACTGCGATGATATTTATCTGGAGATAAGGTAGTCGGTTTTTTGGCGTGATATGTAATTACGCACGACGGCGGATTGGTATGGTATAATATTTCCATGGACAAAACATGGTTGTGAATGGAAAGATATGACTTAAAGAATGGGAGTGGGCTCACTCGCCAAAATTTTTCACCCGTCAAAGTCACAGAGAAACGTAAGTGGGCAAGAAAAGACTTACGCGGGTTCACTCTCATTGAGCTTTTGGTGGTGATTTCGATCATCTCACTCTTGTCCTCAATTGTATTTGCCGCGCTGGGCAGCGCGCGGGAGAAGGCGAAGATCGCTGCTGCAAAAGCGCAATTAAAAAATGTAGAGACGGCGATTGCTTTACTGGAGCATGATACAGGCAAGTGGCCAAACGGATGCCCCCCGCACGAAAGAGCTGAACCGGAAGTTTCTCTCGATGATCCAAAAGCTGGCCTCAAGGAGAGACCCCCTTTAGGAGTAACTTACAATCTAACTCTCCCGTATTGTGAGTGGACTGTCGAAGATCGCGCAAACTGGAAAGGACCGTATATACAGACGGGCAAAGACCCATGGGGAACTTCTTATGAATTTGACCCCGACTATTCCTTTGAACGCGATTGTTCCGGTCTTGTCCCGCCTATTAGTCCCGCAGTTTTTTTTGGTCCTAATAAAACGGGAAGTTATGATTGTGATAGTATTTACCTAAGGCTCGATTATTCTGATTCTGTATGGTCGTGGGCTCAAATATGAGCTTGTTGTCTGGTCGGTAATTTTCTTCTTTGTTTTCAAATGCTTTTAGCGCACCTTAATTTCTCGAGTAGATAGTTCGTTTATGTGGGTTGAGGCAGTGTGTCCCGTGTAAATAGTTATACACAGGCGCAGGTAGCGCCCCGAGACGGGCGGGGTATAATAAAGGTGGCAGAATATACACCTCTTCTGCTTTGTTGTGTTGGGTGATTAATAGTAGAATCATTAATTTTCACCATTATGAAAGCATTACATATTATTGCATTTGTTTTGTTGATAGTGGGCGGTATCAATTGGGGCTTGGAAGCGTTTGAATACAATCTTGTCACGATGATCGCAGGAGTAGATTCGATGGTAACGAAGGTTGTGTATGTGCTCGTAGGCCTCGCGGCAATCTACGAGGTGGCTACACACAAAAACACGTGCAAAATGTGCGGAGATGTGAGTGTGAAAGCGGCATAGCCACGTTGTTTCTGTAGTAAAGAAAATGCGCGTGGGTACATTCTGCGGGCATTTTCTGTTGAGGAGAATTTTCGATATTTATGAAATATATTTTTCTTGTACTTATCTTTTTTGTTTCGGGAGTGATGCCTGCTTTGGGCGCAACGACCGCATCAGTGAAAAATGCCGGCTTTGCACCGGCGATTATTTGGTATTCAAAAGATTCTTTTTTTGCGGGGGACAAGGTGCGGGTGTACACTATTGTTTTTAATGGAAGTGTGTATACAATCGCGGGCAGTGTTGAATTTTTGGACAATGGAAAAGTTATCGACTCCACCAACTTCTCTCTCTCGGGTGGCGGTCATGTGCGTGATGTGTGGGTTGATTGGGTCCCTGCCCTCGGCTCCCATGCCATCTCGGCGCGAATTGTGAACGCCATTTTTACGGACGCCAAAGGAGTAAAGCAAACGCTCGCGCTTGAGAGTGTCGAATCTTCCGCAAGTGAGCGCGTGGTGGGACAGAACCCCAATCGAATCATAGAATCTGCAAAGGCAACTTCATCATCGGAGTCAGGTAGTCAGATTGTCGGAGCAATTACACAAGCAGTCGAGACAGTGAACAATGCAATCCCTGTACCGGTGAAAATGAGTGTTGTGGGTAGCGCAAATACCGTGGAGAAATTTCGAGCAAACGAAGCGGCGCACTTTCGTGCGGAGCGCGAGAATCAAACACGAATCTTGGATGCGCTCAATATGCCGGTAAGTACCAGCACCGCCACAAGCTCGGCGCATGCAAAGACGGCGGGAATCACTGAAAAGCCGTTCGCGTATTTTTTGTTTTTTCTGTATGCCGGACTGCAATACTTTTTCCAGTGGCAGATACTTTTTTACGGTCTTTCTCTCTACGTCATATATCGCCTGACCGCTTCAATCGTACGCCGTGTGCGTAATCGCAATCGAGGGTATTAAGTCCACGGCTATTTCGTATCGCGAATCGAAAGGCTGTAGGGGATACCGAGGAGCATGATTGCGCCCAAAATGAGGAAGAGGTACCGATAATCAAAATATGCGAGGACAGTACTTGCAACGAGAGGACCGATGATGTATGCGCTCGTGCGGACGACAAACATGAAGGTAACGATGTGCATGTCTCGGGAGTTTACTTTTTTGTAGAGATAGCTTTCCGCCATTACTTCGATTGCGCTGGCTCCAACGCGAGTAAGGAAGAGCACCCCCGTCCATATGGCGACACTACCCGTGGTAATGGACGAAAGTGCGGCGGTCGAAACTGCGAGAATGAGGAACCCCACCGCAAGAATCTCTGTTTCCCCAAGTCTTTTGTCGGCAATCTTTCCGAGGGCAATTTGAAAAATAATAAAAGGAATAAGTGTAATGGGGATGATGGTGGTCAAGATGGTGCTCATGGGAATTCCCATTGTTTCGTTGAGGTAGATAGGAGTGTAGATGACCATCAATGTGTAAAAGAGATTGAGGAGGAAAACGATAAAGATAATGGAGTGAAGATCGTGACTTTTCCCGATTCTTCGCATCGTTTCGATCAGTGACGGTGTTTCGTAAACGGGATCTTTGTATGTTCTGAAGTTCAAAGAGATGACGAAGTAGACGGCGACCAAAAATACGATTGCCATGAGGTAAATTTTTTCGAAATCGTGGTCAGTAAGGAGTAGCCCCGCAAGCAAGGGTGCTCCTGCAATAGCAACGTTGAGGACAGTAAGAAATATACCGCGAATGCCACCGGTTTTTGTGTTTGCCGAAAGTGATTCAACAAACGCGTTTAAGTTCAAATAGATGATGTTTAAAAATACTTGGGAAAGGATAAATGCCGGAAGGATGATGAAGGGATTTTTGTTTGTCGCGAGGATAGCGAGGAGGATAATTTGGGCGATGATCGCGAGGCGAATCACGCGGTAGTTGCCGAAGCGTTTGAGGAGTCGCGAAAATAAAAGTGTCGCGATAATAACGGCAAGTGCCCCTACGGCAAACACGGTGCCCACGGCATCGGCTGTCGGGGTAAACTTGAAGAGAAACGATGATTGGATATAGAGCGGGAGCGCGTAATGGAACGCGTAAAAGAAGCTCGCGAGGTAGGCGAAGAGGAGAAGTGAGTTTTTTGCGGCGGTGCGTGGCATAGTTATGCGTGGAGGGGATACCTCAAAATCGTACGGATATTATTCAAGTAGTCCTGCAGACTTCATAATGGTGTACAGTGTTCCTTTAGGGACATCTTTTCGGTGAAAAGGGACTGTCACGCGTGCATTGTCTTTTGCTCGGTATGAGAACCCATCCACTATCTTCCCCCTGTCCAAAAACCCTTATTTTAGGTTGCAAAACTTCGTCTCGTTCTTGCCATAATTCATTATGGCAAGCCCTCCGTCTCGTTTTTCGCTCAAAAATAATGGTTTTTTGACAGGGTACCGCGAGATAGTGGATGGGTTCTGAGATGTAGTGTCCGCCTGTGGTGTGGTCGATCTCGAATCCTGCTTTTGCGAGCATTTTTAAAAGTTTCTTTGGTGTAATGGCAGGAAGTTTAGGCATGCTGTTTTGCCGAGGTCGCTGAGAACTGGATAGATCCCATAAAATTCCCCGTGTCATGGAGGACTTGCCCCCTATGTTTTTTAACAGACGCGATATATCCGCGAATCGCATCAAGCGCGGATTCTTTTGCTTCGGTTAAATCTTTTCCATAGGTAATACACCCCGGGAGAGAGGGAACAATCGCGGTAAAGCCGCCTTCTGGTTCAGGGCGGAACATGACATTAAATTGGAGCTCTTGCGATTTCTTCATATTTGGATGATAACAAATTGGCTGTGTTTCGGCAAGAAAAACACACAGAAAAACACACAGAAAAACACCCGCACGAGGCGCTGTGCGCCTCGTGCGGGTGTTTTTAGAGTTGTTTTAGACAGTCAAAATGACCGGAATCACGATCGGGAGCTTGGCGGTTTCTTGGAAGAGGAGATGCTCGATGACGTCAGCAACCTGACCTTTGAGAAAGTCGAGATCGTATTGTTTGGCGCCACCTTGTCCGAGCGTGTTGTCCTCGACGGTCTTTTTGGCGAGATAGCGTGCTTGGCGCAAAAGCTCTTGCGATTCACGGAGGTATACAAACCCGCGTGAAATAATGTCCGGTGATTTGGTTACTCTGCCGGTTGTTGTGTTGAGTGTCAAAACGACAACAAAGATACCGTTTTGTGCAAGAGTCTGTCGGTCGCGCAGAACGACTTCCTGCATCCCGCCTACGGAAAATCCATCAACAAAAACCGGCGTGCGATTCGCGCTACATTCTTTGACGGCGGTGATTTTTGACCCGTTTTCCCTGATTTCGATTACCATACCATTGTCGGGGATGATGATATTATCGCTCGCTATATTGGTCGCGCGCTTTGCGAGTTCAGCGTGAATGCGGTGGAAATAATGATAGCCGTGTACCGGGATGAAAAACTTCGGATGAATCTTTTGGTGGATCCAGACGAGTTCCTCGGCATTGGCGTGTCCGGATGAATGCACGTCGGATGTACGATAACTGATGATGTATGCGCCTTGGCGCGAGAGGTTATCTTTAAGCTTCTGCACGCTGCGTTCATTGCCGGGGATAACAGATGAAGAGAGGAGGATTGTATCGCGCGGCGTCAGGCGAATGTATTTGTGCGTCTTGTTCGCGATGCGCATGAGTGCGGCAAATTCTTCGCCCTGTTGTCCGGTCGCGAGCACCATGATTCTGTCGGGCGGATATTTTTCCATTTCCTCAACGGTAATGAATGTTTCTGGATTTGCTTTGATAATCTTGGCGACTTTCGCAATCTCGACATTCGTCTTCATACTCCGCCCTTCGAGGACAATCTTTTTGCCATATTTTTCGGCAATCTCAATCATTTTAAGCAGACGTTCGACCTGCGAGGCGAACGTACTGATGATGAGACGCCCCTTGGTATCACGAATGATATCCTCGATATTTTTAAGAATAACTTTTTCTGAGATTGAAAATCCCGGGTTTTCGGCATTGGTCGAGTCCGCCATGAGGAGGAGCACATTGCGGTCTTTGAAAAATTCGTACACATCGACTTCCACTTCGGAGGGTTCGCCCTCGACGTGGTCGAGACGCAGGTCGCCGGTGTGTACGATATCACCGTAGGGTGTTTCGATGACGATACCCATTGAATCGGGGATGGCATGAGTAACACCAAAGAAACTCACTTTGATCTTGCCCAGTGTGCGCACTTCGCGCGTTTCAACAAGACGAACGTCAAGTGGCTCCAGGTGCGGGAATTCCTCTTGTCTCTTTTGAATCATGAGGGAGGTAAAGTTTCGACAATAGAGCGGGGGATTGCCAATCTTGTCCATGATGTAAGGGATACCACCAATGTGATCAAGGTGACCGTGGGTAACCACAAGACCTCTGATCTTGTGTTTGTTCTGCTCGAGATATTCGGTATTGGGAAGAATGAAGTCGATTCCCGGCGTGCCTTCTTCGGAAAATTGGATTCCCGCGTCAATGATGACGATGTCATCGCCGTATTCCACAAATGACATATTGCGACCGACTTCTTCGACGCCACCGAGGTGGATAATACGAATGTCTCCTTCCTTGAGCGGCGGAACGACAGAGGTGACCACATCTTTCGGAGAGACGAGCGGAGGGCTCATGCGTCGTCCGCGCTGCCGGTCACGACTGGTGAGGTGCTTGACGCGTGTTCCCGACGGGGTGACTGCATCGGGGCGCACCCCAGTGCCCCCGGGTGTGCCCGAGCGTCCGCCACGACCTCCTTGCGGGCGAGCAGGGTAGTTTCCTCCGCGGCGCTGTCCCCCCGCGGCACTGCCACGATATGCGGGTTTTCCGCCAGTTCGTGGTCCGCGTGTGGTATTTTGGCCCGGAGCGTGAGACCGTGCAACGAAGCGTTGCGGTCCGTGGTTGTCTTTTTTTGTTGGTTGATCTTTTTTTTGCTGTTCTTCGTTCACCCCGTTAGAGGCAGGTCGCGATTGAGCAAAATTATTACTCTGCGTCTCTCTTGATTTGTCATTATCGTTTTTCATATTGGTTTTATTCCCCCGCGATCGTTGCCTCTAACGGGGTTCATAGGTATTCTGTTATTACTGTTATTTCTGTTAATTATTTCTTATGATGCAAATATCTTCCAGACATTATCTGTGCTGATATACCATTCATAAATATTCGAAAAGCGTTCAGCGGGGATGGTGACTCCATTGAGAGAGATTCCATGCACGTCTTTGGGTACCACGTATAAAAATTCCGGCGCATAGAGGAAAATCGCGGGAACGTCTTTGGTGATCTCGTTTTTAAAAGTTTCATAAAATTGCGCGCGTTTTTCGGGGTTTGATTCTGCGCGCGCTTGCTCGAGGGCTTTGTCAGCGGATGAGTTTACATACGAGGCAATATTGAGTCCCGGGTCAAGACGTTGGCTCGAGTGCCAAAACGGATAGGGGTCGCTCGTTCGACCGAGCACTTGTCCAAAGAACAGCGTGTCAAATTTACGCGGACGAACGACGGTCTCCTTGAGGTCACCCGTAGCAAAAATTTTTACCTCAACAGGTACGCCGAGCTCTTCCCATGCGGTTTTGAGCTCCTCGGCGACTGCTTTGAGCTCAGGTGCTTCAGATGTGGCGAGCGAGAATTGGAGCTTACCTTTTTTCGGATGCGTCCACACCCCTTCTTCTTCGTTAAATTTCCATCCGCCCTGTTCAAGTAGCGCTCGTGCCTCAACGATCCGTGTGTCGCTATCAGTCTCTGTTGAAGAGGCGAGTGCCGCGTTTTCTACATCAATGCTTTCTGGCGGGAGGGGGCTGTCTATTGCGGTTCCATAGTTGGCAAGAATCTGCTCGACGATCTGTTCTTTGTCGAGCGCACGGTTGAGAGCTGCGCGCACTTCGCTGTGCGAAAAGATTTGTGCCACGTTTTGGTTGAAAAAGACCGCAAAGATACGCGGGAGTGGCGTTTGCTCGATTCGCACCTGCTTCAATTGCGAGATTTTTTCCGGAGAGACGCCCCCCATCGCCTCGACATCTCCTTTTTGGTAGGCCAAGATGAGCGCTTCTTCACTTGGGTAGAAGCGGAAGGCGAGTGTATCAATGTAGGAACGACCGAGAGCGTAATCATTAAAAGCAGAGAGGACGTATCCTTGAGGGATTCCGGAGGAGTTTCTCTCAACTTTCTTTATTTTGTACGGGCCAGATCCGACGGGGGAAACATTCAGCTCGCTGAAGGGGAACTGTTCCGCATCAACTCCTTGCCAGAGATGTTTGGGCAAGATGCCTAATGTTGCATTCTCCAAAAACGGCGCATATGGGCGTGGCAAAATGAACCGAACATGCCGCTCGTCCACTGCTTCAACTTTCACTCCGTCCCAGCTCGCAAGCCGCGGGCTCTTAATGACGGGGTCTTGCGCTTTAAGGACCGTAAAGACGACATCGTCCGCAGTGACCTTTGCCCCGTCATGGAACACGCTATCTTCGCGAATTGTAAAGTCGTACGAGAGCCCATCTTCAGAAACCGTATATCCTTCGGTTAGGTCTTCAACGAGGCCGCTGTCAGGGTCAGCTTTGAGAAGTCCTGAATAGACGAGCGACGACATGTCGCGGTCTGCATCCGAGAGCGCAAGGATAGGATTAATGAATCGGGGAGAGCCGACAATGCCTTCAGTGAAGCTCCCTCCTTTCGCTTCAATCTCGACGAGAATGAAATTATTTACCTTTGAAAGGAGGACGAGAGAACTAAGGATGAACGCGATGGTTAAGAAAAAGAAAAGCGTCTTTTCAAATGGAGAAAGAGACCGAACAACCCGTTCGATTTCTTTAGAGCGCGGCAGGTACGATCGTATCGCCGATACAAAATTAAATTTCTTAATCACAAATAAAATGAGGTCAGAGAACTTACTGCGGAGTATGCCCGCTACAGTTGCGCGTTTTGTGCGCCCCCCTTCCTATGGTTGCTATCGAATAATAAGGTTAAGAAACGCCGTTGCTGCAAAAAGCACCGCAAGAATGATGCTTGCGTTAAATAGCGTTTTCTCAAATCCGCGTCTTGTGTGAAATCCACTGCCAAAATTGTCTCCTCCAAATGCACCTCCCAGTCCAGCGCCAGTCTGTTGCAGAATGATCGTGGTGACGAGGAGTATGGAGAGCGCGATCTGAATATACGGTACTATCGCTACGAGCGTTTCCATTTATGGGAAGCAGTATACACCACTCCCCCTTTGTGCGCAAGTGCCCTCACAAACCGCTTTGTTTCTTCGGGGTCAATTGACAGGATGGAGTACCCCAGTATAATACGTCCGACATTACTCAATAATCTTTTGCGTACCCCTATGGCCAAAAGTGGAAACAAGAAACCGGCAGTGTACCCGCTTAGTGATCGGGTCTTAGTCAAGCCGCTTGCGCCGGAAGACCTCGCAAAGAAGTCTCCTTCCGGCATTATCATTCCGGAAACCGTTGATAAAGAAAAACCCGAACAAGGGCGTGTGGTTGCAGTCGGAAGAGGGAAGCTTGCTGAAGACGGTACGGTGATGCCGATTGGCGTCAAAGTTGGAGATCGCGTTATGTTCTCGAAGTACGGATACGACGAAATTAAGATTGAAGGGGAGGAATACTACATAGTGCGGGAAGAGAATATCTTAGCGGTTATTAGGTAAAGAAAATCTTATGAGCGAAGCGAATTAGAATTTCTTTACCCCTCACCCAGCACTCGAATTGACCCACAGTGTGGATATGCTCGGGAAAAACACGGAATAGCTGACTGGGTGAGGGGTGTAAGATTTCCTAAACTCGCATTACTCATTAACGAAATCTAACATGGCGAAACAAATCGTATTTGATGAGCAGGCACGGAAATCCCTTAAGAAGGGCGTAGATGCGGTTGCAAACGCGGTCAAAATTACGCTCGGGCCTCGAGGACGCAACGTCGTTCTTGATAAAGGG